>JAPLJA010000139.1 GCA_026388815.1 Pseudomonadota bacterium | reverse complement strand
GCCGAATTTCTTTGATGCTGTTTTCTCAAGCTGTTTCCGTGCATCGAGGGCAGCCACCTTCACGGCATTTCCTGTGGTAAAGGTACCCCGCTGGGAAAATGCACCAATGTCCATGGGTGCAACGTCGGTATCGCCGGAGATGACGGTAATATCCTCCGGCACGATCCCCAATGTCTCCGCCGCTATCATCGCCATGGTCGTATGAGAGCCCTGTCCCATGTCAGGCAGGCCGGTGAAAAGAAAAACCCTGCCGTCCTCCCCTATCTTGAGGAAGGCAGCAGAGGTGTCGTGATCGTACAGACCCTTTCCCCCGGAATTGACGACACCACACCCTATCCCGATCCCCCGGAAGGGCGGGAGCTTCCCGTACTTCTTTTTCCACCCTGACGTTTTCACCGTTTTCCGGATGCACTCTTTCAGGCCGCAGCTTGCATAGTGGGTCTTGTTCGGTGTCGTGTATCCCTTGTCTACCGCATTCTTGAGCCTGATCTCAACCGGGTCCATTCCCAGGTCCTTAGCTATGAGGTCAAACTGAGAGTCGAAGGCAAACCGCAATCCGAGCAGGCCACCCCCGTGCGGGAAAAAGTAGGGAGGATTATTGGTGTAGACAAGCCTCCCCCGGTACCGCTCCGCATCCATCTTGTACAGCATTTGAAGGCTTAAGCCGAAGAAACGCAGCATGATAAACTGGGTCTCGATGTAGGCTCCGCAGTCGTGGAGTATATCGGCCTCTATTGCTTTGAGGGTACCGTCCTTCTTCACCCCGGTCTTGAGGGTGAATTTGCCCCTTCCACCGCTCCTGCACACGAGGAACTCCTCATCTGCGGTGATTCTGATTTTAACCGGTCTCCCCGATTTCCTGGAGAGGAGGGCGGCGATGGTGTGGTGGGGTCTGGCCGAAGGCTTGCCCGAGAAGGCCCCTCCGGTGTTGAGGCTTAAGATCCGAATGTTGCTTTCCGGCAGGCCGAAGTCCTGGGCCATGCTCTTCTGAATGAGGAGGGCTGACTGGATGGGGGTCCAGACGGTGAGTTTGTCCGGCAGCGTGAAATCGGCAATAACGACGTGGTGCTCGGCAAAGGTATTGTGGCCGGCGTTCACGGTAAACTCATCAACCCGGATGTGGTCTGATTCCGCAAAGGCCTTCTCCGCATCGCCGAAGTTCATCGTCACCTCATCTGCATAGTTATCCTCAAAGTACTGATGGAGTACCGGCGCTCCCCCGGCAGTTGCCTCTTCGATGGAGAAGATGGGATGCAGCGGCTCGTACTCGACCCTGATGAGGCCGGCAGCCTCAATAGCGGTCTCCTCGTCCACAGCGGCAACAGCAGCCACCTCATCCCCGAAATAGTAAACCATATCGTCACAGAGGAGCTGCTGATCAGGCCCTACCATGAGCCCGCCCGTATCCTTGTGCGTGATGACGGCTTTGACGCCTGGCACTTTTTCGGCCCTGGCGGTATCGATGTTGAGAATCTTTCCGCGGGGTACGGTACTCCTCACGATCTTGCCGCAGAGCATACCGGGCAGAACCACATCGTCGGTGAACTGGGATCGCCCCGTTGCCTTGTGGACCGCATCCAGCTTTGGCTGTCTCTTCCCTATGACACTGTACTTTTCACTTCCCCGGGGCATGGGACTCTCCCTCTCCGGCAGGTTGTGCAGCCTTTTTCACCGCTTCCATGATCTTCACGTGACCAGTACAGCGGCAGAATGTCCCGGCCAGGGCCTCTTTGATCTCATCATCGCTGGGGCGGGGATTTTCATCGAGTAATGCCTTTGCGGTCATGATGATGCCGGGTGAACAGTAACCGCACTGGATAGCCCCGTTTTCAATAAAGGATTTCTGGACTGGGTGGAGCGACCCCTCGCTGCTGATCCCCTCAATGGTTGTTATGGATCTCCCCTCGCATTCAAGGGCAAGGGTCAAGCAGGAGAGGATCGCCTTGCCGTCGATAATCACGGTACAGACGCCGCAGGTACCGATACCGCATCCTCTCTTTGTTCCCATGAGCCCCAGGTCATCCCTTAAGACATCGAGGAGTGTCTTCCAGGGGGAAACAGCGACTTCATAGGTATCACCATTGACTGTAAGAGATAGTATCTTCTTCATTTTCTTGCTCTCCCTATTTTTTCCTTGAGCTCAGAAAGGGCACGTCTTACCAGCACCTCAACCAGGTGCCGCTTGTATCCGGCAGAGGTAAAGAGGTTCGTCAGTGTTCCCAGCTCTGAGCGGGCAGTCTCTGCTGCCTTCTCAATGGATTTTTCCGTAAGTCCTGATTCCATGATCACCTGAGATGTCTTATCCAGGAGTATCGGCGCTGAAGAGATGGATCCGAGCACTAACCTGATCCCGCTCACTCCCTTGTCATTTACAGTCGCGTGGGCAGCAATGCTTCCTGTTGCAAAATCTATCCCCTTGCGGGTACTGACTTTTATGAAAATCGATTGGCTGTTGCCATTCCCCTCAGGTAACTGGATGGATGTCACCATCTCACCAGGCTCTAAGGAGGTATGGCGGATACCGTCATCCCGGTAGAACTCTTTTGCCGGAATCAGGCGCTTCTGACCTTTCTTCATGACGGCAATCTTCGCATCGAGGGCGATGAGAGCCGGCGCGGTATCGGAGCTGTTGATGGCGTGACATCTCGTTGAACCTTTGATGGCATGGCATACCTTGCCACCGGTCCTGTGACAGAGCTCCCGTGCATCCCGCCAGAGCTTCGACTGGTTGTAGTACCAGCACCTGGTGTCAAGGCAGATGTTCCCGCCGATGGATGCCATGTTCCGGATGTGCTTCGATGCAACTGATCTGACTGCACCCTGAAAGGCTGGAAACTTCCCGGCAATGAGGCTGTTCCCTGCGAGATCAGTGAGGGTAACGCAGGCACCGATCTCTGTATTTCCATTCATGCCTGCTGAGATCGAGCTCAGTTCAGGTATCCCCTTTACGCTTATCACTGTTTCAGGACGGAGAACACCGTACTTCATATTCACCAGGAGGTCAGTCCCGCCGGCGAGGACCTTTGCCTTCCTTCCGGATTTCTCCAGGAGAGTCAAGCTCTCTTCAAGTGAAACCGGTTTTAAAAATTCAAATCGGGGGAGTCGCATAGGTTAATCCTTTCACGTGAGATTTATTCGTATTGTTTATAGGGTTACACAGGTTGTTGTCAAGAGAAAGATTTCACTTAACTTGCCCTTGTTGGAAAGGATTCATGTTGAAAAGGATTCATTGACGCCCTGTAAGTTTTCTTTTATATTCTGTCTGAAGTATAATTATGAAGAGAACAAAAATTCTTGAAGAACTAAAAGGGAATCCTAATAATGTGCGTTTCGATACGTTATGCAAAGCTGCCGAATCTTTTGGCTTCAGATTCAGAGGTGGAAAGGGCAGTCACAGGATTTTTGTGAAGAATGGTATGAAGGAATTGCTGAATTTCCAGAATGTCGGTGGTAAAGTAAAACCTTATCAGGTGAGACAATTCATAAGAATTGTTGAGAAGTACAACCTATTAAAGGAGGAGTGAGGTTAATGGGTAAATACGCTATAGAAATTTTCTACAGCAAAGAAGATGAGGGATATATCGCTGTGGTTCCTGAACTGCCTGAATGCTCTGCGTTTGGAGAAACAGAAGAAAAGGCATTAGAAGAAATTAAAATTGCCATGGAATTATGGTTAGAAACTGCTAAAAAAGAGGGTCGAAGGATTCCCAAACCGCACGGAAAAGAACTTCTCAGGACTATCTGTGAAGACCTCTCTCGCACTACCCGTCCGCAACGAGCTAATATATAATTCCAACACTATCTCCTTCTCTATGAATTTCACCTAATTACTTCTAAGAAAAGATGAGAAAGAGCAAATATCCCAAAGGATGGAATGAAGCAAGGGTGCGTAAGGTTCTTGCACATTACGGAAAACAAGGCGAAGAGGAAGTTGTGGCAGAAGATGAGGCAGCCTATGAAAAGAGAACTCAGACCGCTATGGAGATTCCTCTTCAATTAGTTCCTGATGTGCGGAAACTTATTGCAAAACATCAAGCCTCACACCATCTAAAAACAACGGATATTATTGAGTAACGAAGAACCCTGGTTTTCAGAGATCTCTCATCTTGGCCTTATTCCTGTCCAGGCATCAGTTTCTGAATACATTCGTACTCTTCTTCTGTATCAAAATCTATTCCGGCAGTGCCGTCCTCAAAGACAACAAGTTTTAGCCTGTCTTTCATCTTCTCCATCACCCCTCTCCCCCCCCCGTATCCCCTTCAATGGCAAGGAGATCGTCCCTGAACTGTGCAAGGAAGATTACAGTTTTAGTGAATCCCAATAACTCAGGAACTGACAGGAGGTCTTAAGAGAATTTTTGAACTATCTCGTCAGGAGTATACACTGCAAGAGTATCTTTTATCCTTCGAAAGTGTTCATCATAGGTCACAACGGCATCACACTTATTGAGAAAAGCAGAAATTGCATGAGGTTGGTCAGAGAGGTCGCTCAAGCTAAATTTCGCTCTGTTGAGCAGCCGTTCCTCTCTTGTTAATAATCCAGCGAGTTCAAATTTATTTTGGAAGAGAACAGTAAGTGAAACCCGTGAAATCTGTCCGACATCAGCAGGGGTAAAGACTTTTTTACAAAAACTATATATCTCCTGTACGGAATAAAGGGAAACAACAGCGGATATCTTTTCCAAATTGATGAATTCAAAGAGCTTTTTTACTGCGAGGAACCGTTTTGTTTCAAATTCTGAATATTTGCCAAAGAGGTATATGTTTATGACAGAGGTTTCCAGATATATTCTCAATGAGCAAATTCCTTGACCAGTTTTTCTGGATGTTCTGCTATATCAGCAATAAGATGGGATATAACTACTGAGAGAACCGCAAAGCCCTGGTCATTTAAGATTTGACTGGTTTCTTCTCTGGCTTCCCGGGTGGTTTTGACAATATTAAGATTTTTAAGTTTTTCTGCCTGCTCTTTCGTCAGTTCCATTATTACTACCTCATGTTATAAGTTACTATATATAAAAGATATCATAAGGACAATATCACTGTCAAACTGTATCACTGTCAGGTGACCTCCCGGGGGGTTACTTCATAGTGATGTTTCCACATATCCCATTGCCTTATATGTTCTAAATCTTCTTTGATACATCCGCTGCAACACAGACACGTTACTATCAACATAATCATAAATCCTTATTTCGGTCTTACCTTTGTATTGGCGATGGAGTCTACCTGCATATTGAACCATCTTGCCTTTGAATGAAAATGGCATGACCAAAAAGAGCGTATCAAGACGAGGGTCATCAAATCCTTCACCAATATATGGTCCGGTTGCAAGGATGAGATGTTCTTCATTGTCTGGAATCCCAGCAAGCTTGGCAATCATCTCTTTCCTAATACTGCCTTTCATTCCCCCATGCAGAATGACAAGATGTTTGACAATAGGCTGAAGTTTCTCTTTGAGAATTTCAAGGTGTTCTTTTCTTTCTGTAAGTATAATTGGTGACCGCTTTTCCTTAAGATTGTTCAGCACATCATCACATATCATCCCATTACGATCTCCGTCCTTTATTAACAATGGCCAAATGCTATGAATTGGGTTTTCCTCTGACCACTGACAAGAGAAATTGGTAACCTTTGTTATCAGTTTTTTACTGAGAGGAAATTCTCTTATCATTTGAGATGTTGCTTTAT
Source organism: Pseudomonadota bacterium (assembly GCA_026388815.1). GTDB lineage: Bacteria > Desulfobacterota > WTBG01 > JAPLJA01 > JAPLJA01 > JAPLJA01. Next base: position 18,307 of record JAPLJA010000139.1, on the reverse strand, counting down.
AACGCACAGGCCCACATTGCATGATAATAATTGGCTGATGTCCGTCACGCCTGTAAGGAGTGGCAGTTAATCCAGTAATATATTTAGCGTGGGCTCCCATCATGACACGTTCAAAGGAAACGGCTGCAATATGATGGCATTCGTCAACAATAATGTGTCCATAGTTCTTAATCCGCAAATCCAGTGTATTCTTTTTATCTAAACTTTGGAGCATTGCGACATCAAGAAAATTTGTTGCCTTATTCTTACCGCCGCCTATCTGCCCTATCTCTTGTATTGGTATCCCAAGGAAAGAGGCAATTTGTGTTCGCCACTGTTCAAGAAGTGGCTTGCGGTGAACAAGGACAAGTGTGTTTGTCTTTCTTGATGATATGAGATGGATACCTATTATCGTTTTGCCAATGCCCGGAGGAGCTACACATACACCAGTTTCATGAGGAAATAATGCATTACATGCCTTTCGCTGGTCATCTGTTAGTTGACCATTAAATTTGAACTCACATTTTTTCCCCTCAAAACGCTTATCAGAGAGTTCAAAGGTTATGTTGTTCTCCGACAAAACACTTTTGAGATCTTCAAGACAACCACGAGGGATTGCGAGATATTCTCCCATATCTTCAGCACAACAGATTATTCTGGGTGTCAAAGCTGTAGATAGTCGTAAGCTCTGTTTCTTATAAAATTCGGGATTCTGAAAGGAAGCAAGTCTCTTGATTTGCGTAAGCAGTTGCGAGGGCAACCCTTCTTTCTTTATATAGAGCCGATCTGCCAGCACTCCATTAATTCTTTCGGGCAATTTGCAAGATAGTTTGGTAAGAACATTATTAAACAAACATGCCTTTTCCCACGGTTTCTCATGTTCTTCTGTTTGCCCGATGCGTATTCCTAAAATGTCACTTGTCCTTAGTGCTTCGTTTATAAATTCCTGAACGTCACCACAGGACATTCGTTTCACGTTTGCCAGATATGCCCACTGGTCAGGATGGGGATTAAAATCTTCGCCAAGGAAAACACTATTCTCAGTCTTGCTCGGAATCTTTTGCAGAGGCAGGGCAATAAGATTTCCAAACCCACCTTTAGGCATTGTATCCTGATTTGGGAAGAGCCGATCATAACTTCTCATATCAAGCTGATGTCTTTGGCTCATCGTCTCTGTTATTAAAAAAGTTCCGAGTTGTCGGGCTAAAACCGCTGGCACAGGCCCTGAGAAGAATATCCAGACATGTCCACCACTCCCTGAACGGGAACGTTCAAGATATGATGGAATATTTTTCAGTTTACAGGTGGCAAAAAAGGCTTTTACATCGTCCTGCCATGTTTCTCTGTCAAAATCGATCGCAAGGAAATAACAGGTCTCATCCTGAAGTAACGGGTAGATACCAATGGTGATCTCTCCCCCAAGATGTTTTCTGATCACATCATCAGTCAAAGGAGAAAGCCTCCGGTTACTACAATCACCACATTTTACCGTGGGTTTCTTACAAATACCCGGAATCCATTCGTTCTCACAGACCGGACTATACCCTTTGGCTCCGCTCTTTTTGCTCATCCATAGTCTCGGATAAACGTCTTCTCTGCCTTTGAATAAAGTACGGAAGAGAGAAGTTTTTTCTTGCAATGTTAATGGAGCATTTATAGTTACTGCGGACGTATTAGGTAACGTGTTAATCGAAGAGACTTTATGGTGTAAATTTTTAAGGTCTTGTAATAAACATTCTCGTTCTTTATTTATTTCTTCTAAACGAGATTCAAGTTTTTTGATTGCTGAGTGTATTACCTCTTGATCTTCAAGCATTAATCTGAATATACAGATAATCGTTATTAATTTACCATCATGACCTAAAAATACTAAGAAAAATCGATTTTGGACATCTCTTTATTGAGACTTGATCCGTTCATAATCTTCCTGTGTATCAATATCTATATTAGCAATGCTATTCTCTATGGCAACGAGTTTCACCCTCTCTCCCATCTTCTCAATCAGCACTCTCCCACCAATATCCCCTTCAATGGCAAGGAGGTCATCCCTGAATATGGACGGGAAGATCGCAGGGTTGCCTCTTTTGCCGTCATAGACAGGAATGATGATATCCTTCGGATTGCTCGCATGGCACTCAATCAGGGTATTGATGGTGGCCGGATCCAGGAAAGGCTGATCTCCTACCAGGAACATAAAGGCATCGGTATCGGGACGGGACTCCCTCACTCCCAACTTTACCGCTGCACTCTGTCCTTCATGGGCGCTGTCATTGTAGACAGTCCTTACTCCGTATTGCTTCCCTATCTCTTTCACCCTGTTATTCTGATAGACGAGGATGATATCATCAAGGAGCGAAGATTTTGCTGCCCTTACAACCCTCTCGACGACAGGCATACCTCCAATTTCGAGCAAGAGTTTATCCCTCGCCATCCTTTTTGAAAAACCTGACGCCAGGATAATGCCGGTAATCAATTTCCCTCCGGTTCAACACAAACGCATTAAATACTATTACATTGTCATTGCGAGCGACCAACGGGAGCGTGCCTGCACGCCGGAGTGCTGTGTTTCGGCACGCAGGCGTGGCAATCCCACCTCATAAACAAGAGATTGCTTCGTCGTTTCACTCCTCGCAATGACGCTTTACTTTAATGCGTTTGTATTATTCCCTTCCTTCGGTCAACTGCATACTGGGTACCTTGACGCCGCTCCTTACCGCTACCAGTTCTGCTGCTATGGACAGGGCGATTTCCGCCGGCGTATTGGCACCGATGTCAATACCGATCGGCGCATGAATCCGCTCGATAACTCCCTCACTGATGCCCTTCTCCCGCAACTGCTGAAATGCCTTTACCACCTTGGTTTTGCTGCCAATCATCCCGAGGTAATGAAAGGTCTGTTGAACACACTGTTCCAGGATCTCGAAGTCATGGGCATGTTTGTGCGTGAGTATGATCCCGTAAGCATTATCAAGGGGCAGGATTTTCTTCAGGGCACTCTGGTAGTCCTCTGCGATCACCGTATCAGCCCACGGCAGCCGCTCCCTGTTTGCAAACTCCGGACGGTTATCCACAACCACGACGGAAAAATCAAGCATCCTGCCAATCTGTGCCAGCGCCGTGCCGATGTGGCCTGCGCCGAAGATGATCAAGCGGGGCGCAGGATGCAACGGTTCCAGGAAGATGCCCATAGAGCCACCGCAGGACATCCCGATATCCTTGAGTTCATAACGGACGAATTGCGGGGAAGGTGCGTTCATGAGGGTCATGGCGCGATCTGCGATCACCTTCTCAATTGCCCCGCCTCCGATTGTCCCTACTGTGGTGCCGTCTGCCCTGATGAACATCCGTGCCCCTTCCTCACGGGGCGCCGAACCCAGGGATTCTATAACGGTTGCCAGAACCACCGGCACATTTGCCTTTTTTGCAGCCACTATCTCCTCAAAAATATCCATAGGTTCTCCCTAAGACCGAAGGCCGCGCTTCGCGGTAAAATCTTGCATTCCGGAACGTCAGCACATTCGGCCGTGTAGGGGCGTGATTTATCACGCCCTTTAGAATTATTCCCCCTCAATGATACTCAATCATGTTCTGCACATAGGGTTCCTCGTTGCTCAGCAACATTTTTTCGACAATTCTAAATCTCCCTTCACTGCACATTCGAAACTCACCGCCTGCGGCGGCTCAAACAGCCGAATGTGCGGCCGTTCCGCTCGATAAGAATTGTTAACGAAAAAATCTTGAATTCGCACTCAGAACCCTATTGCCAAACTTCCCTTTATTCGATCAACATGCGACTTTTTAACACGCGAATTGCCTCAAGAACTGCTGCCCCGATTATCCGTGCCTTATCCGATATGATATAGCAGCTTTCCTTGATTCCCCGAGGGTCAATGTCTCCAATCTTGAGGCCTTCTGGAACTTCTATCCCCTCTGCAATGAGCCCCCGGATCACCCCGTCCAGTGATGCCTTCACCGCCTCACTACCGACATAGCAGACCGTATCACTTTTCCTGGCCGTATCACCGATATCCAGCACGTGCCGCACCTTCCCCCTGCACGGTGACCTGAGAACCCGTTCCTCTTCATACCCCAGGACCGGTCCTGGAATCCCCGTATTCGGCTCCGCGCTCCCTGAAAAAATTACCTTCCCGAGGTTAGGGCCGCGGTTTGTCTCTATGACGGCATCACAATCTACCCCGGCCGTGAATCCCGGCCCGAGGGCGATGGTGATCGGCGCCATGCCTCTGTGCAGGCCGGTGTTCCGCTTTGCTATGGTAGCATCAATGAAGACATCCGGCTTAAACGCTGTGGTCATACTCCCCGTCGGGTCAACACAGACAGGGATGTTACCCTTCTTCCAGGCAGCTTGGATTTCCTCCTCCGTGTCTGCCCGTACCGCCTTCACCCTTTCCACCACGGTTTTTCCCTCAAAGACTGCCTGGGCGAATGCGACTGTCCTCCTGATGACCATCGGGTTTTCAAGCTCCAGGATCAGAACACGGAACCCGCTCGTGTGGAACCTATGAGCTACCCCGGTTCCGATATCACCGCCGCCTTTCAGCACAATGACCTGGTCACCCATGTCAGTCTGCTTCCCTCCATTCGTCAGGAACGCATTCGTCTCCCGAGGAGGGCTGGAGGAAATCAGCAGGGAAATATCCCCCTCAGTTATCAATTGCATGTTAAAGATGTCACGGGGCGTCCCGGTGCGGACTACCTTTCCGTCTGCATATACGATGACCGTATCAGCCAATGCACGGGCATCAAAAATATCGTGGGTCACGAGGATTACCGGCACATTGAACTCGCTCCAGATATCCTTGAGCACATTCCGCATCTCCAGGCGGAGCGATGTGTCGAGGGACGTAAACGGCTCGTCCAGGAGAAGCACGTCAGGTTTCCGTATCAGCGCCCGGGCAAAGGCAACCCGCTGCTTCTGCCCGCCGGAGATCTCGGAGGGGAGCTTTTTTTCAAGGCCGTCCAGATGAAAGATATCAAGCATCTCTCTCATTCGCTTATCCCGCAGAGACCTCGGATGCTCCGCTGCACCATAGCGGATGTTCTCCTCCACAGTCATGTGGGGAAACAGGGCGAGGTCCTGGAAGACATAGCCGAAAGAGCGGTCCTGCGGAGGCACCACACTCTTCACCATACTGTCAAAGAAGGTCTTTCCGTCAACCCTGATGAACCCCTGATCTGGCTTCATGAGCCCTGCGAGTAACTGGAGGGTCAGGGATTTACCCGATCCTGAAGGCCCGAAGATGACAGCGAGTTCATTTCCGATCTCCCAGGCAACATCAAGGGTAAACCGGCCGAGCGCTTTTTGCAGGTGGACTGACAGCCCCATCAGATAAACCTCTTGGTAAATCTGTTGGTAATATAGAGAAATATGCCTGAGATGATGGTAAAGATGATGACCATGATGTTCGCTTTTGACCAGTCGCCGCTGCTTGCATGGGCGTAAATTGAGAGCGGCATGGTGTCAGTCTTCCCGGGGATGTTGCCGGCAAGCATCAAGGTGGCTCCAAATTCTCCCATTGCCCGTGCGAAGGCGAGAACAGTTCCCGCAACTATACCACGCCTGGAGAGGGGGAGGATAATCTTTATCATGGTCTTACTTTCTGAGTGGCCCAGGGTGTAGGAAGCATTAATGAGGTTCTCATCGACAGACTCAATGGCTGCCCTGGTTGTCTTGATCATCAGAGGGAGGGCTACGACAAAAGAGGCGAGCACTGCGGCATACCAGGTAAACATGATGCTCCATCCTGTCAGGCTGTAGAGATACCGCCCGATGAATCCGTTCCTGCCCAAGAGAATAATCAGGTAATAACCTGTCACCGTCGGCGGCAGTACGAGGGGGAGAGTAAAGAATATATCCAGCAGCTCTTTACCCACGAAATCCTTCCTCGCCAGGATATATGCAACGCTTATCCCGGCAAGCACCACAAAGAATGTCGCAACGGATGCCACCTGAAGGGACAGTCGGAGGGAAAAGAGTATTGAATCATCCATAAATCTCTGTTGACTCCTGTAGCCTTCACTCTCTTAATGGCTTAAATCCATATCTTTCAAAAATCTGTCGTGCTTCACCTGATCCAACAAAATCCACAAATTCTCTTGCCAGGCCTTCACCTGCAGTCCCCCGCACCACCGCTATGGGGTATACAGCAGGTGTATGGCTTCCCCCAGGCGCCTGCATGACGACCCTTACCTCTCGTGAGCGCAGCCTAACATCAGTGAGGTACACAATCCCTGCATCTACTTCTTCCCGCGCTACATAGTCGAGGATCTGCCGTACATGCTCCCCGAAGACAAGCTTATCCCTGACCGCTTCAAGGAGGTTATAGGAGGTCAGGATTTCTTCTGCATACTTTCCTGCCGGGCTGGTCTTCGGGTTTACGATCGCTATCTTTTTCACCGTTTCTCTTTTCAGGTCATGGAACGACGTAAGTTTGAACCGTGCATGCACAGGTTCAATCAGGACAAGTTCATTTTTAACAAAGTTGCGCCTCGTGCCCTTGATGATCCTCCGTGTTCGTTCAAGTTCATCCATGTCCTGGAGAGACGCCGGCGCAAACACCGCGACAGGGGCGCCAGCCTCTATCTGCTTTTTGAGGTCTCCCGAGGCTCCAAAGTTAAAAAACACCTTTACCCCGGGATGGCTCTGTCCAAATGCCTTTCCGATTTCTTCAAAGGAGCTCTTCAGGACCATTGCTGCTGACACCGTGATCTCCCGGGAGGATGCTGGATAAACAGCTTCCCGGGGAATCAAGAGCGCACTGATAAACGAAAAAAAGACAATACCTTCTTTCCAGTCCATACACCTTTCTTCCGGGTTCAAAGACGATAAGATGGCATGCTGCCGTTTTAAGAAAAGCCTATAAAATTCGCAGAACGATGTCAACGAGAACTTACAGGAACTGTACCTGCGGCAGCTCCGAACTTCCTTATTTCAGAGAGGTATGTTAAAATCCTATAGCTTTTTATCTGCAGGACTTTACAGTACCTGTCCGGACAGGAGGAACAATATGGCAGAGGATGGACGAGAGAGCAGGCTCCCTGACCTCTCAGCACTCAGGATTGACCCTCAGGCACGTCTTAAGGCCAGGAGAGGCAAACGAACCGGCCTGATCGTGGCTGTTGTTGCTGCGATCGCGGTTCTCGGCGTAAGTGCCCTTGCCCTGAAAAACAGAAAGGTCACTGTGGAGGTAGCAGCAGCCCGCGCAGCCATCCAGGGAAAGGGGGCTGTCGTACTCAATGCGAGCGGCTACGTTACCCCAAGGCGCCGGGCTACCGTTGCGGCAAAGATTACCGGGCGCGTTCAGGAATTGCTCGTAGAGGAAGGGATGCACGTGGAGGCCGGTCAGGTACTCGCACGTCTCGACGACTCGGATGCAAAGTCCAGGGTTGCATCAGCCAGGACGAATCAAGAGGTAGCATTCGCCGCCATTGCCGAACTGGAGGTGAACCTAACAGATGCGAACCGTACCCTCTACCGCACGGAGAAATTGTTCCGTGAGGGGGTTTCAAGTCAGCAGGATTTTGACCACGCTCAGGCTGAAGCTGATGCCCTCAAGGCACGGATTGCCTTAACCAAGGAACAGGTGCGCTATGCAAAGGCCCAACTGGAAGTGGCCCTGAGAGACCTTGACAACTGTACGGTCCGGTCTCCCTTCAAGGGTATTGTCGTCTCCAAAGATGCTCAAATCGGAGAGATGGTTTCACCTGTTTCCGCAGGAGGCGGATTCACGAGGACCGGGATTGCAACCATTGTGGACATGAATTCCCTGGAAATCGAAGTTGACGTGAACGAGTCGTACATCGCCAAGGTGAGCACAGGACAAAAGGTTGAGGCTACGCTTGATGCCTATCCGGACTGGCAGATCCCCTGCACGGTGAGAACCGTTATTCCTACCGCTGACCGGCAGAAGGCAACGATAAAAGTCAGGATTGCCTTTGATGCCCTTGATCCCAGAATCCTCCCAGACATGGGTGTTAAGGTATCCTTCCTCAACAGTGAAGAGACATCGAAAAACACTGGTGCCCATACGTTAATCCCCCGTCAGGCAGTGCGGGATGTGGATGGCAAGCAGGTTGCTTTCCAGTTTAAGGAAGGGAAACTTACGATGCGTCCCGTGAAGCTGGGACAGACGAGGGGAAATGAAATAGAAGTGCTGGAAGGAATTGCTGCAGGGGATCAGGTGGTGGTGAACGGCCCGGAGAAATTGAGAGACCGGCAAAGGGCGGAGGTAAAGCGATAGGGGGGAGCCGTGCCGGTTAGCCCTGATGATTTAAAAGATCTACCCGCCTCTGGCGGGCCTTCGGTCTTATATAGGGGCGTGGGGTCAAGGGTCATAGGGGCAAGGGTCTTAAATTAAAAATTTCAAGATTCCGCAACTCCTGCACTCCTTAACTCCTTAACTCTCCCACTCCTTAATTCATAAGAGGATTATATGGTAAGAGTAGACGGACCTAATCATTCAAATGCGCTCATCAAGGTGCGCGACCTGGATAAACGGTATTGGAGGGGAGAAGAGGAGATCCACGTCCTCCAGGGGTTAAACCTTGACGTGGATCAAGGGGAGTTTGTGGCTTTCATGGGTCCCAGCGGCTCGGGGAAAACCACGCTGCTCAATCTCCTGGGAGGTCTTGATCTTCCAACAGCCGGGAATATTGTGGTCGATGGAGACGAAATCAGCAGCATGTCAGGTCAGAAGTTAGCTGCCTGGCGTGCGAGACACGTGGGGTTTATCTTCCAGATGTACAACCTGATCCCTGTGCTGACTGCCTTCCAGAACGTGGAGCTTCCCTTACTGCTTACCAGCCTCACGAAGGAAGAACGGAAACACCATGTAGAAACTGCCCTTGCCGTGGTTGACCTTTCCGACCGGATGCACCACTACCCTCGTCAGCTTTCTGGCGGCCAGGAACAGCGCGTAGCCATCGCACGTGCAATCGTAGCTGATCCCACTTTTCTGCTCTGTGACGAACCTACCGGAGACCTCGACCGTACAAGCGCAGAGGGAATCCTTGACCTTATCGATCAATTGGTGAAGGTCTACGGCAAGACCGTTCTCATGGTCACCCATGATCCCCGGGCAGCAGAACGGGCAGGGGTCGTCCTCCACCTCGACAAGGGTGTCCTGATAGAGTGCCAGGAGTGCCGGGCAGGGGAAGGACCGTCGTGAAATTTTTCCCCCTCATCGTTGCAAACCTCTTCCGGAAAAAGACCCGTACCATCCTGACCATTGGCTCCTTTGTCGTGGCACTCTTCCTCTTTGCGCTTCTCGCAACCATTGATGCGTCGTTTACCGGCGGTGTGGAAATTGCGGGGGCGGACCGGCTCATTGTCCTGAATAAAACCTCCATCATACAACCCCTTCCTTATTCCTATCGTGACCGAATCCTTCAGGTTCCCGGTGTCAAGGGAGTTACCTATGCAGTCTGGTTCGGCGGTTACTACCAGGATGAAAAGAATTTCATCCCTGTGATGGCAGTGGACACAGAAAGCTACTCGCAGATTTATTCAGAGTTTAAAATTCCCCAGGAACAGTGGGAGGCATTTGTTCGTGACCGTGAGGGATGCATTGTGGGCCGGAGCACCATGCAAAAATACGGGTGGAAGATAGGGGAGCGGGTCCCTTTCCACGGGACTATTTACCCGGGTACGTGGGAGTTCAACATCAGGGGGGTCTACGAAGGAACCCGTCACGAAGATGACACAACGCAATTCTGGTTTCAATACAAGTATTTTGATGAACGGAAGGAATTTTTCAAGGGTGTAGTGGGATGGTATGTAGTAAGGGTCGATTCTCCTGATGTGGCTGCAGATGTGGTCGCAGCTATTGATTCACGGTTCGCCAACTCGGCTTATGAAACAGTTACCGAAACGGAAAAATCCTTCGCCGCCGGATTTGTGAAACAGATCGGGAACATCAGGTTTATCATCATGTCAATCGGCAGCGTGGTGCTTTTCACCCTCCTCCTCGTTACGGGAAGCACCATGGCCATATCAGTCCGGGAGAGGACCGGAGAGCTGGCAGTTCTGAAAACCTTGGGCTTTACGGATAGAGCCGTCATGCTCCTCGTGCTCGGGGAATCACTCATGTATGCCCTCCCGGGGGCTCTCACGGGCCTTGTCCTCGCCAAGCTCTTCACCATGCGTGGAGATCCAACGGGAGGCCTTTTGCCCTTTTTCTACCTCTCGTCAGAACGGATGATCCTGGGCTTTGGTATAGCGCTCGTAGCCGGCATTGCAGCAGGTATCATTCCAGCGCTGTTTACCATGCGATTGAGAATTGTCGATGCCCTCCGGAGGGTATAAGATGGCACTTCCCCTTATTTACAATCTCAGGAGCGTACGGGTCCGCTGGGCATCCACCTCCATTGCGGTACTCGGCATTGCCGGTGTTGTTGCCGTCTTTATAGCTATGCTCTCCATGGCGCGGGGATTTAAGGCGACGCTGGTAGCATCAGGGCTGCCGAGTAACGCCATCGTTCGCCGAGGGGGGTCACTTTCTGAGATGGAAAGCGCTATCACCATTGACCAGGTCAGGATAGCGAGTGACGCACCCGGTGTGATGAGGACGGCCGACGGACTGCCACTCATCAGCCCTGAGGTAGTTATGGTTGCTTCCATCCCTCAGGTGGGAACGGGGATCAATGCACTCATCCAGGTCCGGGGTGTTTCAAAACGGGCCCTCGAGATACGGGATGTAGTAAAAATTTCTGAAGGGGGATTCTTCCGTACCGGTCTTGCTGAAATCGTTGTGGGACGTAATCTGGTGAACTCCTATCAGAACTGCAAGATCGGTGACAGTGCGCACTATGGAGGGAGAGACTGGACCGTGGTTGGCATCCTCGATTCTGGAGGGAGTGCATTTGATTCTGAAATCTGGTGTGATGCCTTTTTATTGAATCAGTCGTACAATAGGCCTGCTTCCATTTACCAGTCAGCTACCGTGCGGTTAACCTCACCCGATGCTTTGTTCGAATTTAAGAATGCCCTCTCGAATGACCCGCGCCTGACAGTGACGGTTGAACGGGAGACGGAATACTATGAGCGTCAATCCCAGGTGGTCACTACCATGATCCGGGTGCTGGGTTTCCTGGTGGTTCTCATCATGGGCATTGGTGCAGTCTTCGGGGCACTCAATACCATGTATTCGGCCGTTGCCGCCCGTGTCCGCGAAATTGCCACGATTCGCTCCCTTGGCTTCGGCAGGGGAAGTATTATCATCTCCTTTCTCTGTGAGTCAGTCATCATTGCCCTGATCGGCGGGATCATCGGCTGCATCGCTGTGCTTCCCATCAACGGCTACACAGCCTCGACACTTAACTTTCAGACCTTCTCCAACCTCGCCTTTGCCTTCAAGATTACCCCCGACCTCCTTATCAAGGGTATACTCTTTGCCCTGTTCATGGGACTGCTGGGCGGACTGTTCCCCGCCATCCGCGCCGCCCGCCTGCCGGTAGCCGAAGCCCTGCGGGCGCTATAGATTAACTTATTCATAATGAGTCCACATACGGATTACCTTTACTGTTTTTATGCCCGTCAAGACCTGATAGACAAGACGATGATGAATGTTAATACGGCGAGAGTAAGCCCCTTCCAGATCCCCAATCAATTTTTCAAACGGCGGTGATTGTTGGAATGGGTCTTTCCTGAGAATATCCAGGAGAATTTCAGCTTTTGGCCGAAGGCCTGACGCAGCAAGCTTTCTGGCATCTTTTAGGGCTTGCTTCGTGAAAACCAGTTGCCACGTCACCACTTAAGTTCCTTACTGCACTTCTCAACAGAGGTCTTGACTCCTTTCCGAATGGACTCTCTCATTCCTGAGATTGATAGCAGGTATAGGGTTTCCTGGATTGCTCGCCAATCATCATCTGAAATAAGGACAGCATTGGCCCTCTTGCCTGTGATTTGGATGGGCTGATGGGATGAGGCAGCTTCGTCAAGCAGTTTATAGAGTTTTGCTCTCGCTTCACTGGCTGTTAATGTTATCATAGTTATCACCTCCACTGAATTAGCGTACTATATAACGTACGTATTGTCAAACGCTAACGATGAGCTAAGGGGAGCGGCGGTTTTTGCCGCGTCCCTCTTGGGCGCATTGTTAGCTCAGAAGTTTATCATAATCAGCATGTGTGCCAATCCAAAACCATAGTATGCCATCTTGTACATCAATACCAAGTGCCCGGTATTGCCGGCCGACACGGACTGATCTATAGTTTGCAGTTTTCTTGAAATGGAGAGATGGATGGTGGGGATTTTCTTTCAGGATCTCATAACTTTTGAGAGCCAATTCCTTTACAGACTCCGGAAGAGACTCAAAACATTCCCAGAAATCTGGAGAGGCAAAGTGTTTCAGAGCTCCCGACTCTTCCCGCGTTTATGTGCAGATAACGCCTTTGTAGCTAACTTCTCAAGCTTGCCGGCCTGAATATCAGCCTCGATCTGACGATCCCATTCATCAGCGTCGAATTTGATAAACCATTCACGAAAAGCCGATAGCTCATTTCGGGGAAGTTCCCGAACCTCGCTTTCCAATATTTTAACTCTGTTTCCCATAGGTATGTCCTTTACTTAAAACAAGTCTAACATTTTTTCTTCGGCGCGGTCTACATATTTCTTATGGCTAACGTTGTATGTAACCCGTTGGGTATTGACGGACGCGATAGCGGCCGGCAATACCCAATCGGGTTGACATGCTTGTTCTGCATTCGTTTTCCATTTTCCTCACGGTGGTGTAGTCCGCTTCGACAATCTGTAAGAGACAGTCTTGGTCCCTTCGTCTGTTTGAATTACTGCACTGGCGTTTTTCGGGGTAGTTTCCGTGGCTATCACGCTGAGGGATTTCCCCTCTTGATCCTCGAATGACATGTTTAGGATAAAACCGTCGTTGGCGAAATACAGCTTCATGAATTTCTTGCCGGGCTCCGGGCGAACTCCAGCATATTCTGAAAGCTCCTCGCATTTGACGAGGGGCCATTTTTTACTTGCTTCGTCAGCCGGTGCCGCCGGGACTTCCTTTGACTTGCCGGGGGCTGAAACAACTTTCTCCGAATCGGCTGTTTCGGGTTTCTTGGATGGGGTGGATGATGAGGCACCGAACTCCGCTTCGGTTATTGGAGCGGATTCGTAGTTCCCATTAGCAACCTTGTGAAGGGTTATCGCAATCTCCGACCTCTTCGTGGCGGTCTCGGTAACATCGAACTCTTCCCCCTTTGCGTAGCGGTAGCTTCCCTGTTTACCGTACCGTACCTTGATGTAGTATCGGCCAGCGGCAGCAGTTACCGTTCCTTTTTGCCCTGCCAAGACCTCGATTTCCTTTGCCGTTGGCCCGATCAGTTTGACGATGGCCGATTCTCCCGACTGATTGTCAAAAGTGACTGTGTTGTCTTGGGCCAACGCCGTACCCACAGAGAACAGTGCGATGGCAGCAAGCGTCAAAGATACTCTCATGTCTTGTCTCCTTTCTGTTGCAGAACATTATCTTTTATGCTTATTCTACAGTTGGAAATTTTACTATAAGATGAAGGCATACTGTCAATTTATTTTATTGAAAAATAGTTGGAATCCATGTTAGAGAAAAATAGGGTCGAGAAAAATAGGGTCAGCGGGACTGTTGAAAAAGTTCGCTCCTCGCTGCTTAAGAAGCTTTTTTCGACCATTCTAAAACTCACGCCACTGCAAATTCGAAACTCGCGTTCCGCTCAAACAGCCGAATTTGCTGCCGCTCTGTTCGTTAAGAATGGTGCCCGAAAAAATCTTCAATTCGCGAGAGCAAAAGGGGTCAGGTCTTGGGATATAAGTTTCTTTCCTCCAATTCCTTTACCGTCTTGCTGACCGTAGTATAGTGCAAGCGCAAATGATCTGCAATCTGTTTCAAGGTGTACCCATGACGCATGTGTGCCTGGTGGATAATCTCGTTTCTCGCTGCTTTCGTCTTGATTTTGCCTTTCTCGAATAGTTCCCTCAGCAGGGGTCTATTGGCATAACGCTGCTTTCGGGGAATCTCTTTAACTTTCTCCTTGTCCTTGAGCAGATCTTTGAATCTTTGTACAAAGCCATCATCGCCCAACAATATCTGACCTCTTAAACTGTTCCAGGGCGATCTCTGCTTCAATCCTTCCTTTACAAACTGACGATACTGTTTTTGCGCCTCCCCTTTCTCTCTGCTGAAGACCCCCAGAATCCAATCTGTCGTGAGGAAGTCAGGACTTTTCCTGAGCCCGCTTGTTGCTGCATAGCTGCTCCACTGCCATGCCTCCGGTTTTTCGACCCGGCGTGCCCTCACGGGGTTCAGAACGACATACCGGCACAGTTCCAGCAAATGGCTCTCCTTATCAACAAGGATCGCCTTGAATCTCCCCTGGAAAACATGTCCCGGACGTTTATGGTGTCGGTTAAAAAACTGGGTATAGACACCGTTGAGCTGTCGCATGCCGAGGGAGAGGTTGGGATCCGGTGTCTCGATCAGCAGGTGGTAATGATTATCCATGAGACAGTAGGCATGGCAGAGCCAGTTGTACTTCCCGATAGTCGAACCGAGGATGGAAAGGAACTGCTGCCGATCAGTATCATCCATGAAGATCTTTCTCCGTGCATCCCCGCGGGCTGTAACATGATAGACAGCACCGAAGTATTCGATTCTGAGTGGACGTGCCATGACAATACCTATAGCAGGTCATAACTGATAAATCAAGACCTGACCCTTTTTTTCTATTTTCGATTCTGAGTGGACGTTCCATGACAATACCTATAGCAGGTCATAACTGATAAATCAAGACCTGACCCTTTTTTTTTTGACCCTTTTTTTCTATTATGCATTTTTTAAATATATTCAAATAGTTGGCGAAAAACTATTCCTTGCTTTGTGGCAAAATCTTTGAAATAAAATTGTTTATATCTCGTCTGATCTCAGTTGTTTTGCTGGATTGCAATGTAAATTCCTCTGCAAATTTTATTTCCTTTAGCTCAACCTTAGAGGCATTTTCATTGAGATTGAGACGGATCAAAGGCTTTTTCGTTGAAAAATTTTCTAATGCTTTTTTATAGTTATTTTCTATTTTCTTCTCCCCAACCAGAAGAACACCAGCTCCATAAAACAAAGATGTGGTTGGTCTTTTTGGGTCAATAATGTGGATAGAAGATTTGACATGTATTTTCCATAGAGCCTCTTGTACTTCTCTGCTTACTACATTGTGTAGTTGGTGATCGAGCTGATAACTAACAATAACAATATTAATACCAGTCCATGGTTTTCTACCTATTGATTCTGGTTTGAGCTCATTCGTTGGGAAAATAGATTCAGTGTACTGCTCACCATAAGGAGTTATTCCAGATTTATTTTTATGGATGAATCCTCTTGATATCAACTTTTCTATGGTTAAATCTTTGAATATATCGATAGTAGACAGCAAATTTTTCACTTGTTGTGGTGGTCCGCCAACAGTCATTAGGTCATATTTGTTATTTATGTAGAGCTCTCTTAAAAAACATAAGTCTTGGAAAGATAGGTCCTTAGATGACGTTATGAAGTGCCTGCGAATATTTGGTTTAATGACGTTCATAATCAAACTTTGCATTAGTTGCGAATAAATTCTTATCTTCTCATCCTCAATATCCTGAACACAGGATGACAAAACCGCATAATAATCGTTTAAGTCGAATTCTTTATCTAAAAATTCTTCACACTCTTTCTCGTCAAAGTTTCCTGTCAATATTGCCTGGTGGAATTCTTCTAGACGGTCTTCTGTCCTGTCATGGAAATATTGTTTACCATGCTGAAATAACGCTTTAGCTGCTTCATAAAACAGACCTCCCCCTGGCACAAGTGCAGCAGCACCTTCTCTTGCCAAAAAATCGGAAACCTTAACTGTAGATTTCTTTGAGCGCAAAATACTTTTGTTTTTCTTCATTTGTTGTTGATGCATAACGCTAAGGCTCAGCGGGCGCTATCAGCGATCCGCTGGAGCCGCTTGGTTATGCCTTTTAGTCCAGGGCCAAGCGCCATATCATAAATGCGACCAGCATGAATATGTGAGAAATGCTCCGGAGCTGCTTGTCGCAACGTGCACTGATTGGCCTCTTGAAATGCGATGATATCCCTATTAGCTAAACCTAAAGCGCTGATCCATTCGGCTGGGGATTCTGGCTCGGAAATACCAAGGCTTTTTCTCACCTTCGAGTCGAAGGCAGGACCGACGCGACCCTTTGTTAGTAAAAGAACAGCCTTTGAAATTCCAACAGCGCCCGCCAACCCATTTCTTTTAGTTCTTTTACGGCCTTCGAATGAAAGCTGTAATAGTGAATTCCATAACCCAGTTAGTGCGTTTATAGATTGGTCACAGAATGGCTTGTTTGTAGAAATGTCGAAATTTTCTAAGACCTGAATAGACGGGGTTACTCCATTAATTATGGCTTCCAAATATGGTGGTTCATGACCTGCCTCGGCTTGAGGTCGCCGCATTATATTGGGACGAAAAGCCTGCCAACTCCTTAGAATACATCCAAACACTCTTGGTATGTTCTCCTGAGCTTCACAGGCTTGAATCCATGTATTCCAATGATTCACATACTTTTCATCGAATCGTTCGACTAATGCTCGAAACTCAGTGATTGTGAGATTGGCAATACCCGGCAAACTCATTCTCCTTTTAAGGCATAACGCCAAAATCACTGGTGGCTATCAGCCATCCAGTGGATTTATTTGTTATGAGGAGGTTTATTATGTCTCGTATTTTTTCACGTAGAGATGGAATGAAGCGCAAAAGTCTTTCTAATAGGGCTGCTAAGATTGAAGAAGCCCTGAATGAGATTATTAGAGAAGCATACGCATCTGGCTTTTCGCCTGATGTAAGCATATGGGTTACACCGGAAGCTCGGCGGCCTGTCGTTAAAATATGGTTTTTTAGAGATTCTGATTCCATTCGAAATGAATAAACTCATCGTAAATATCACAAAGGTCAGAAATCATTGCACGGCAAGATTTCAAGGGCAAATAATAAATTGCATCGTGGACTGGTTTTGTATGATTTTTCGTAAGTTTATTTTTTATCTTTATCAGTTTCTTTCTATTATGTTCGTGTGGAATAGATTCAGCCTCAAGGTAAACAATATGGTAAATATAAGCCTCTTCGAGTCTCTTTTTGATATTGTCGGAATTGGACGCCAAAGAACAAATTGCTTTCCACAATTCTTCTTCGAACTTCCAATTTCTTCTCAGGGTCTTATATGTTTTTATTTTACTCATAACATTATCTTTTATGCTTGTTCTACAGTTGGAAATTTTACTATAAGATGAAGGCATACTGTCAATTTATTTTATTGAAAAATAGTTGAAATCCATCTTGGAGAAAAATGGGGCCAGCGCCCAGTATTTTCGAAAGTTATTTCCCTACTGAGCATTTCCAATAGTGCTCTTCTCCTTTTCATCATAACCCGTCATTTAGATTGATTCACTGGTAGGCATAAGCTCATTTAGAGCCTGCTCAGCTCCCGTATGGTCTTTACCTCCCGCTCCGTCTCTCTGCCACTCTTGTCCCGCTCCCACACATAATACCGGTAGCCCCGGCCAGGCACCTGGTCGAGCATGACGATCCTTTGCGGGGCAACCAGAATAAGATTGAGCACCTTGCATGCCTCCTGAAGTTTTGTGCTCCGTTTGGCCTCCGGGAACAGGTAGGCGGCGTGGCGCGGATCGCGGTGAGTGACCACCTCGGCCGTACCCCACAGCTGCAGGCCCTTGATGGGGCTGCGGGTGCTGTGCAGGGCGATAGCCACGGTGCGATTCTTTTTCAGATAGGAGAACTTTTTCGTGAACCGCTCGGAGTAGATGATGATGGTGAGATCATCGGTCTGGTAGCGCACGGGTGTGGCCCGCGGGGCATTGCCCGCGCAGGTACACAGCACGCAGTAGCGGTTCTTTTTGAGATACCGGGTTATTTCATCTCTGACGTTTCCCATGGTTGTGCTCCTCTTTGTTAACTATACATAAATGTACAGGCTGGAACTGCTCACGTATTACTCTGGCGGGAGTGTTAAGTCAAATATCAAGGTCAGTTATTTCTTTAGATTCAAGAAATCTAACAGCAATTTTTATACTGTTGTAATCATTAGATAATAAAGTTTATCTGTCAAGATAAAAGCAGGAAATTCAATAAGTTGTCAATGAGGGGGGGGTTACATTATAATCTCTTAGCGTTCGCAGAAGAAAGGAGTACACTAAACATCATGGCCAAACCCAAATCCAGTTCTCAAATACTCACCGGCAAACAGTTTAGCAATCAGATTCTGAAATTGATAGGAAATGAGGAACCCTCC
>JAPLJA010000283.1 GCA_026388815.1 Pseudomonadota bacterium | reverse complement strand
CCGAAACAGGGATGTTTTGAAAGGAATCTTATCGTTCAATCAGAAGAAGATTGATTATCTGCAGGAGAACAAGCTCGACCAGATGAAAGACACCAGCGCCTTCTTTGCTTCACCTGAATGGCAGGAACCGCAGTACGTGATCTCTCTCTGTAGCTACTGGCTGAGCTGGAATGGGTACTACAGTTCTCACCTCTATCCTGCACAAGATCCATTGCGGAAGGAGGTACTGGAGGACGCTGTTTCTGGCTTTGGTCGCGCCCTCATCGATTTTAAGGAGGAATCAATCGTTGTCAGGAGTCTTTTGGGCCGCGCCCTTTGTTATGAGGAACTGCAGAAATATGATAAAGCCATCCAGGACATAAACTTGGTTATCGGTAAGGTAAAGCGGGATGATCCCTTATACGTGAGGAGCAGATATGAAAAAATGATGATCAGCTCCCTGATCGGGGACTATGAAGCAGCTTTAAACCAGTTACATGAATTTCAAAAAAACGTTCGTGCAGAAAACATCCCCGGGGTACTGAGAGAAGGCCTCAGTAAATTGCAGGTAAAGATTATCCTTGGCCGTTTAGAAAAGCAGGCAGCCAGGCAGGGGAATGCTCCTAAAAAGTATTATCGCGAGGCCTGGCAAGAATTGAACAGTCTTTTCAAGCACGACGAAAGCCTGGCTGAGGAACTCTACCAATTTGCACAGGACCATGTGGCCGTGTTCAGTAATTTTTCTGATGCTGAGCTGGGGGCAATCGGAAACCTTGCCCTTGCCGACTGGTATTTTAGCCAGAAACAGTATGATGCTGCGATTGTGCGATATAAACGTCTCTCCGCCTTTTCGGACCCCTTCATACGGAAGCGGATGGATGACGTCTATTTCCGGTTAGGGTATGGTCTCTGTCAGAAGGGGCAGTGGCAGGATGCACTTTCCAGTTTTGAGTCTCTTTTTGAGAAATTCCCCCAATCCCCTCTTGCCGGGAAAACAGCCTGTCTCTCCTATGTGGCTGCTACGAATGGTTATAAGGAAAACCCGGTTGAAAGCATGTATGCCCGGTATATTGAGGCAATCAAGACCTTTTTGAAATACTGCCCTGACCCTGCCAATAAGAGTGAAGCCCATTTTCAGTTAGGCAAGTATTATCAGAATACGAAAAAGGAGAAAGAATCTCTCAGGGAATTTTCACTGGTAGAAAAAGATTCTCCCAATTATGTGCAGGCAAAGTATTGTGCTGCAAAATCCAATATTGATGAACTCGAATCGTTATATGAGAAGGGGCTGCGTCAGTCAGCAGAGGCAAGAAAACTATATCAGGACGCACGTGAACAACTTGCTGGCTGGCAAGCACTGTCGTCGAAAGGAGATGCCGGTACCGACCGGAGAGAACTGGAGGCGCACATGACCATTCTCCGGGCCAGGCTGCATATCTACGGGCCGGAAGGAGCCTGGAAGGAAGCACTACAGATACTTGCAGGATTCGAAAGGCAGGTTGCCCCGGTAAAAAATAGCGAACAGCTTTGCCTCGGGGCCAAGAGTTTGCGGATGGAGTGCTACCTGCAATTGCACCTGTTCAGGGAAGCAGAAGAAGAGATCGCCGGTTTCCTCAGGGAAGGTGATATGGACTCGAATCGCTGGACCTTTCTGTATGAGGCTGCCAACCGTTTCTACCACAAGGCAAAGACATCGCGCAGCAAGAACAGCGACATGGCACAGTCCTCGGCTCATAGTGCTCTCCTGTTGTATGACAAACTTTCCTTTATTGCCTTGCATAACACATCCTACAAGCAATTCTCTGATCCGATTCAGTTCAGGATGGCTGAGCTTTACCAGGATGAAAATCAAACGGCAAAGGCAAAGATGATTTACCAGGAAAAGCTGAAGAGCGATCCGCTCTCGGCAGCAGCCATATACAACCTTGGCTTGATCTGCGAAAAGGAAGGTCTGTGGGAGGAGGCCCTTGATATGTGGGGAAAATATGCTCAGGGCTTGAAGACGGACAGCAATGAATGGTTTGAAGCGAGATACAGGACAGCAAAGGTTCTGAACCAGTTAGGGAAAGTAGACGAGGCGTGTGAAATTATTACGATGACCCAGGTTCTTCACCCGACACTCAGGGACGAAGCAATGAAGGAAAAGTTCACGAAACTGCAGAAAGAAGTTTGCAGAAAGAAGTAAATGAGCATGACAGATAGGAGTAAGAAGCTTTTCTTTCTTATCGTGATGAGCAGTTTCCTTTTTTTGCAGGGTTGTGGCGTTCTCTTTTTGAGAGATGAGGAAGACAAGGATTATAAAATCCAGAAAGAACAGTACGAACCTTACAGACTGCAGAATACCATAGAGGGATACCGGGAATTCATTGCTCGCTTCCCCAAAAACCTTTTCGTTCAGGATGCTCAGGAGCAGATTGAGAATTTAGAATTTGCCCCGTATGAGGAAGTAAATAGCATCGAAGGATTCATAGAGTTTAGGATAAAATTTCCGAAAAACCGGAACATCTCCAGAACTGACATTAAGATTGAACAGATAGAAACGAAATACTATGACACTGTAGATACCATAGAAGGTTATAGAGAGTTTCTCTCAAACTACCCTGCGAGTACCTTTGCCCTGCTGGCAAAAGAGAGGTTGCAGGACCTGGAGTTCAGAGAGCTTGATGGTGTGCTCCAGGATAAATATGGATTTGACTTATTAAAGTACCGGTTAAACCTGAGAAGATGGCAGAAGGAT
>JAPLJA010000312.1 GCA_026388815.1 Pseudomonadota bacterium | reverse complement strand
GTCCCTCGATGAAGAAATGGAACGGGTGACAGGTAAGCTTATGGAGTATTGTCTGTTACCGTTGATCATGATCGTGGTGGCCGGATATGAGTTGTTGTGGTGGTATTTCCATGTTCCTTATCAGCCTTGGTTTTTGTTGGTCATGGCCATTCTTTTGGGCATTTACTCGACAATCAGGATAAGACCCCTGCTACGGCTTAGACGCAACCTTCAACAGGGGAGGGATGGCGAAAGGTGGGTCGGTCAGCAACTGGAAACTTTTCACGCACAGGGCTTCAAGGTGTTGCACGATATTCCTGGCGACCGATGGAATGTTGATCATATCTTGATTGGCCCCAAAGGGGTATTCACCATTGAGACAAAAACTATAAGCAAACCCGGAGGTCAGGCCGAAATTCATTACGATGGTGATGGTGTGGTCGTTAACGGGATTGCGCCGGATCGCAACCCCATAGTTCAAGCTAAGGCGGGATCTCGGTGGATACATAATCTCATCGAGGAGCGAACGGGAAAAAGTTTCTTTGTGCGAGCCGTGGTAATGTATACCGGATGGTATATTAAATATCCACAAGGCGCTGAAGTCTGGGTCTTAAATGAAAAGCTCCTTCCTTTATTCCTGGACAAGGAAGAGGTGAGACTTCAACCCGAAGATGTCGAATTGACCTACGCGTGCCTTTCTCATTATGTGAGATCGTCAACGTCTGAGCTCAAAGGACAGCTATAATGTTTCTGAATTACCCACCCCTTCATAGCCATGAGGTGGAAGCACGATCGATGTTCCCTTTTGGGAGTATTCCTGGTATACAACAATAATGAAGACCAGGAGGAAAAAGAAGATGGAAACAACAGGCATGGAACAGGATGTAAGAAAAAGGAATCATCTGACCCCGGAAGATAAGTACCAGATCTTTCTGGAAGCGGTAAG
The DNA here is from genome assembly GCA_026388815.1 of Pseudomonadota bacterium. Classification (GTDB taxonomy): domain Bacteria; phylum Desulfobacterota; class WTBG01; order JAPLJA01; family JAPLJA01; genus JAPLJA01. Next base: position 1,866 of record JAPLJA010000312.1, on the reverse strand, counting down.
AGCGGAAAGAAACGGTGGTATTGGAGAGGTGATCAGAAAATACGGCATGCATAGCAGCGATCTTACAAGGATCAGAAGGACTGTAGAGGAAGGTGCAATAAACACCTTCAAGGAGAAAAAGAGCAGGAAACCCAAAGTTTCATTTGAGACATACAAGGAAAAGGAGGAAGAGGTAAAAAGGCTGGAGCAGATCATCCTGGAACAGGCTGCTGAAATCACCCTTTTAAAAAAAAGAACACGCTCAACCTATGTGAGACCTTGAAGGGGGTGTATATCTCTGCCGATATAAAGAAAGAACTGATGAAAACCATTGCTGATATAACCAGAACTTACAGAGTCACTGCTGAATTTTGCTGTATGGTATTGGAGCTTAGCCATGACAGATATAAAAGATGGATTCATCTATTAAAGAAAGAAGGACAAATGAAAAAGGGAAAGCCAGGACCAAAGAAAGCTCCCCATGCATTACTTGACAATGAAACAGCAAAGATGCAAGAACTGCTTCGAAACGAAGAGTATGCCGATCTCTCTCATCGGCAACTCTCCATCGTTGCATCGGAGAAGGGGATTGTTGAGGCAAGCCCTTCTTCCTTCTACCGTGAGATGAAAGCAATGGGGATAGAATCCTGCAAAAAGGGTAACTTTCATATCCAGGAGAAACCGGAGGTAAAACCGGAAAAACCCAATGAAGCATGGAGCTGGGATCTTACCTATATCCGTCTTGGCCCCTTCTTTGTCTATCTCTTTGCCATCATAGATATATACAGCAGGAAGATTGTCAGCTGGCATCTTTCGCTTAATGCGACAGTACAGGAAATGAAAAAGGCCTGGGACAAGGCCCTTTGTCAGGAGGGGCTTGTGCAGGTCTCGAAGAGACCCGAAATGCCCCTGGCCCTTTCTGATCATGGAGTTCAGATGGCAAAGAAATCAGCAAAACAGTTTTTTAAAGACCTGGGGATTAAACAGCTCTTTGCCAGGTACCAGACACCGAAGGATAATACATGGATTGAATCATGGTTCAGAACCCTTAAGTATGACTGGCTGCAGTTTAAAGACTATATAACCTTTGAACAGCTCAAGCAGTTCATTGATGCCTTTGTTGAATATTACAATACAGGGAGGTATCATAGCTCCCTTGGTTATGTTACTCCTGCACAGATGCATACAGGCAAGGCAGTTATAATCCTTAAAAAAAGAAGACAGAGAAAAGCAGAGGCAAGGGAAAATAGGCTTGATAAAAACAGGGAATCATTTACCAGTGAAACACTGAAGAGGGTAGCATAAAATGTTGCTTAGACCTATGGCAAAAAATGTGTTGACAACTGAGAAACAGTGCACTTATGGGCATACACGCTTGTGCCTGTGGCAGTATCAAGTCGGGAATAGCTTATTTATCTTTCTCCTGTTGCTGTTGTTCTTCAAGCCTCTTATCCTGTGTTCCGAGAGCGTCTTGCGCTTTCTTCTCCAGGGTTTTCTGAGCATCTTCTTTTACTTCCTGTGCCCGCTGTTTTGCATCTTCTTTTACCTTTTTATATGTTTCGAAGGCCTTGTCGGTCCTTTCGCATCCAAGACCAGCGAAGAGAAAAAAGCATCCGATTACACAATAGACTATTATTTTCATAGTTTACCTCCGGGAAAAAAACAATGGGGTAAGGTCTTTAACAATGGGGTAAGGTCTTGAAATATCAGTTTTTTCCATTATCCCCACGCCCCCATTTTCTTTCCATCTTCCTGCTACTTCAATAGGTTGTCAAGGTATTTTTAGCCCTAAGCCAAGTACACGCCTCTGTTCGCACTGACCTGGAGTTTCGCCGGGTACCCGTCACGGGCAGTGAAGCCTTTTACTTGTCACCAAGGGAGAGAATC
>JAPLJA010000149.1 GCA_026388815.1 Pseudomonadota bacterium | reverse complement strand
GCCTCGCTCAGGAAGAAGCTGGTAGAGAAAAAGATCACAGGGTTAGAGAGGAGAGGCAAGGCACTGCTCTTCTCTCTTGATTCCGGTGAAGTCCTGGTCATCAGGCTGGGGATGACCGGTCAGATAACGCTGTGCCCTGAGACGGTGCGTTGCAGCGATAAGCACACCTATCTCATCGCAACCCTGGATGATGGTTATATCCTTCACTATAGGGATATTCGTCAGTTTGGCCAGGTATTCATTACCCCGTTGAGCGAGGTGGAGAAGTTTTTACAGATGGGACCCGAGCCTCTGCATAATCGCTTTCGCATGTCCTACCTGGAACAGGCCCTCGATTCTTCGACTCGTATTAAGACGCTGCTCATGAATCAGCGAAAAGTTGCCGGCATAGGAAATATCTACTCCGATGAGATTCTCTTTGCTGCCGGGATTAACCCGTTGCGCTCAGCCAGGTCACTCACTTCTCATGAGATGAAAAGGCTGTATCATGCGATCCGTCAGGTATTGAGAGATGGGATTGAAAAACGGGGCACCACCATCAGGGATTTCCGTGATGGGCTGGGGAGACCCGGCGGGTATCAGCATCATTTCAGGGTTTACCAGAGGGGAGGGCAGACCTGTTTAATCTGTAAGACCATGATTGAAAGGATGAGGGTGGGTGGCAGGAATTGTCATTTCTGCCCCAGTTGTCAAAATTGAAGAGAACATGGGAGAAGACAGATGAAAGAAACGTATGATCTGCTCGTCGTAGGTGCTGGGCCTGCTGGCCTTATGGCTGCAAAGACGGCTGCAGAACATGGACTTAAAGTAGCATTGATTGAAAGAAAAGAGAATATTGCGGAGATCAGGCGTGCCTGCTCCATGATGGTAGTCTCATTAAGCGGGAGATATTTAGGCGAGCGGGTTACCTTAAACCCCAGAAACCAGCGAATCTGTTTCCCTCACTATGGGTTTTCTGTCGCCTATCAAGGACCTCATAAGAACTTTTACACCTGGCAGATCTGCTCCCACAAAGGGAATAAGATCCAGGTCGGTGGTTATGAAGAAAATCTTCGCAAGGGTGATGCAGGGAGGGCGAGTGCCATCTACAGCAAAGAAGCCCTTCTTGGAGGGTTATTGGAAGAGAGTATCTCCCTGAACGTTGATGTGTTCCATCCTTACAATGTGCTTGGTGCCATAAAAGAGGGGAGGGAGGTCAAAGTAGTGACCCGGGAAGGCAAGACCTTCAGGGGAACGTTTGTTATTGCGGCTGATGGGAGGAGTTCAAGGCTTGCCCGCTCCCTCGGTCTCAATCAGGAAAGGAAGTTTTTTGGAACTGCAATGACCATGGGATACGAAATGGTCGGCGCCGAGATACCCGAGGAGTTCTCCCTCTTTCAGATTTTTTTAAATGAAGATCCGCTCATGCGTGCCTGGATTACACCGAGGACTTCTGACAATGAGCATTTCGTGATGGTCACCTCTATTAATCACAAAGCAGATTATGAAGGAGCCTTTGAGAGGTTTACCAAGCAGGGCATATTTTCTCCCTGGTTTAAGAGGGCGGAAAAGAAGCGGAGGCTGTCAGCAGTTGGTAATATGTTTTCCCACATTATCAAGCCCTATAAGGATCAGGTCGTATTCGTCGGAGATACAATCTGGTGTCAGGAAGCGGAGATGACCGGTGCTGTAATCAGCGGATGGAAAGCAGCCAATGCAGTTGCCCTTGCCATCCAGGAGGGAAAGATTTCAGAGGAAGGTGTTGCCGATTACCTCACCTGGTGGAAAGAAGTCGTATTAAAAGAATATGACTACCAGGATATGCTCCGCAATGTAGTACTGCCATATATCCTAACACCTGAAGAGCTTGATTATCTCCTGAGCCTCTTTAAGAAACCGCTTCCCAGCGTTTTTGATCCCTATGAAACTCCGAAAGTAGTTGGGAAGGCAATGGCTGAGGTTATGCCCATTATCGCCCGAGAGAGGCCGGTGATTATGGAGAAGCTGAAGAAGATGGGGAATGTACCCCTGGAGAAGGTTTTCGGCGGGTGTATCAGGGCAGGGTTCCCGTCAATGAACACGGTATAGAGATCATCATAAATAACGGTAGGGGCACGATTTATCGCGCCCTGAATATGTGAGGGAACAAAATGACGGATTTTAAGAATCGCATTATTCGGGCTGCCAGACTTGATGTAACCCTCTATGAAGAGGTTGAGGCAGACACGGGAGCGATGGGTCAGGCTGTAGGTGTTGTTGTCCTCTCCAGTATAGCAGCAGGGATTGGGAGTATTGGAAAGATAGGAATTGTCGGTGTTTTCACTTTTATGGTTGTTTCACTCATCGGATGGTTTATCTGGGCATGGCTTACCTATGTTATCGGAACGAAATTCCTTCCAGAACCGGAGACAAAATCTAATGTGGGTGAACTGCTGCGGACCATTGGTTTCTCAAGCTCACCCGGCTTGATCCGGATACTGGGGGTTATTCCAGGTTTGGCAACAATAATCTACTGGAGCTCTGAGGTCTGGATGTTCCTGGCAATGGTAGTTGCGGTCAGAGCAGCACTTGATTATAAGAGTACACCGCGGGCAGTGGTAGTCTGCCTGATCGGCTGGGTCATTCAGATGGCGATAATCATGCTGTTTTTTATGGTCTTCCGGTGATCCCCAAGAATATAAAAAATATCTTTTCATTGGGCGTGATGAATCACGCCCCTACAATTCATAGAGGGTATCATCAACCTCAGGGGGTCGGAAGGAAGGTTTCGCTTTGCCTTCCTTTTTTTCATCCAGGAGAAAAGGCCCTTCTCCTTCAATAAGGTTTTCCATTTCAGCTTCAATTTTTTCCGGATCCTCGCCTGACTCTATCCGGCGAACCGCTTCCTCCATTCCCTTGCCCATCTGGACACCGGTTATTTGAGAAAGTTTTCGCATGAGGCCGGCTACCTGTTTGGGGTCATTTTCGTTGAACCGGTCAGCCTCCCGTGCCAGCAATGACATCGCCTCACCCATCTTAGCCTCGTCAAGAGAAGGCCCGCCGGCATCCTCTTTCTCTTTGCCCCGGGAGATCGTAGCGAAGGTTGACATCTTGCGCTCGAGGATATTCTTTTTACACCGGGGACAGAGGGGCTGTTTTTCAGTGTTTACCGACCGGGAAAAGAAATTAAAGATGGTGTTGCAGTCCCTGCAGAAGAATTCATAAATGGGCATAATGCCTCCTCCTCACACTCTCTGCCTCTCCCCGAAGATGGCAGTGCCAATCCGGACCAGAGTAGCTCCTTCTTCAATAGCTATTTCAAAGTCGTTAGACATCCCCATGGAAAGTTCTTCTAAGTTGATATCTCCTTTGAACCGTTCGTTCATCTCTTCCTTCAGGTTCCTCAGTAACTGGAAGTAAGGACGTGCCATCTCCGGATCGTCATAATAGGGAGGCATGGTCATGAGCCCCCTCGGCATGATGTTCTTTAACCTGGTGATTTCAGAAATCAACCGGATAAGACCGTCCCTGTCAATCCCGTGCTTGCTCTCTTCGCCTGAGATGTTCACCTGAATCAGGGCAGGTATCGTCTTGCCTTTTTTTACAGCGATCCGGTCTATCTCTTGCGCCAGGTCAACCCGGTCAATGGAATGGATCACGTCGAAGAGATCCACCGCGTACTTGGCCTTGTTTGTCTGGAGGTGTCCGATGAAGTGCCACTCTACGGTATGCCCTAATTTGTCTATTTTATCCCGCGCCTCCTGGACATAATTCTCTCCGAGAATGTTTACGCCAGCATGAATTGCCTCCTGTATCCTCTCTATCTCCACAGTCTTGGATACTACCACCAACCTGACAGTTTGTGGATCCCTTCCTGCCTTGATCGCAGCCTTTTCTATTCTATCTTTTACCCTTGCAAGGTTTTCCCTGATGCCCAATTTCCCATCCTTGAAGTCGATGTCTTGAGGAGACTTGAGAACAGGGTTCTGAGTGCGAATGAAGATTTTTTCGGTAAATAAGACCGAAGGCCGCGCTTCGCGGTAGATTTTCATTCCGGAACGGCCGCAAATTCGGTTGTGTAGGGGCGGGATTCATCCCGCCCTTTCGAATTTGCCCTGTAGGGGCAGACCTGTGTGTCTGCCCATTTAGAATTGTTCCGCCGCAGGCGGATTGTTGAGCAACGAGGAATCCTATTCTCATAACTCTTAGATGAATTCATCGAACGAAAGCGTCATCCCATCGCTTGCTGCAATTACCTTAATCCCGGTCTCTTCCTGAATGGACTCTGCGATCTTCCAGGGCTTTGCCTTCAGGATGGTCATCCCGAAATGTGTGAGCACCGCAACCTTCGGTTTTATCCCTTTGATCAGTTCCTTTGCATTGTCAATCGAGAGGTGGTCAATCGGGAGGTCAGGTATTGCATTAAGCAGCACCACATTGATGATAATAATGTCACTCTGATAATCCTCGATCAGTACAGGAGACATGTGAGTATCGGTGATGAAAGAAACGGTGAGGCCGGGCAGGAAAAATTTAAAACCATACGTTTCAACTGGATGCCGGTGCCTTCGCAGGGTTGAGAAGGTTATATTCTTCACTTGGTATGAGGTGTTTTCCTTCAGTACTTCAACCTTATCCACATAGTCCCGGATGTATTGTAAGACTACCGGCTCTCCGTCGAGTGCGTCAGACGGGGCAAAGAGCGTACCCCTGCTCTGGAATCCGCCCATGGTCATGGCTTCAACCATAACGTTGATATCATTGGCATGGTCGAGGTGGCGGTGGGAGAGGATGATGCCGTCAAGGTGAGTGGGATCAAGTTTGGGCCTGCTGCTCAAGCAGCGGATAAGCGAGCCCGGACCGGGATCAATGAGCAGATTCGTGCCATCGAGAGAGAGCCAAATTCCCCCCGATGCCCGGAGCTGCTTCGCCACCACAAACCGTGCCCCAGCTGTACCGAGAAATTTAATAGAGTTCATAGATATTTCCATTATTAAATATGACACAGAGAAGAGAATTTAGTCAAGTTCAAGGAAAGAAATTAGATATGGTTTTGTCTTGTAATTGTAACCCGTTCAGATACAATATCCTGAAAAATTACGAGGCTTAAAGAGATGGTAAAAGTTTTTAAAATCAACTGCCGGCGTGCCATTATTTTTCTCGTGGGGATTTTCCTGCTGATTTCTCTTAACGCTTCAGCAACTCAGACTCCTGTGTTCCGCACGTTCACTACAAAGGATGGCCTGACCAGGGGTGGTGTGGTCAGCCTATCCCTCGACCAGGGAGGGTACGTCTGGGTCGTAACCCGTGATGATTTTGGAAAAGGTGGGGTGAGTGTTTTCAACAGGGAAGGTGATATCTTTACCTACACTGAAGAAAACAGCGAGATGAGCGAGAGGACACACCAGGTCGTCTTTGAACCGGTGGAGGAAAAGGATTTTGAGGATTCCACAAAAGGAAATATCTGGTTTGCAACTGCTGAAGGGGTGAGGAGGCTTGACCGCCAGGGGAACTGGTATATCTACAATGCTCTGAACAGCAGGCTGCCTGGCAACCGCATCTCATCGCTGGCAGTTGACCGGCAAGGAGAACGGTGGATAGCCACCACGGGCCGGGGCGTCTGCTGCTGGTCGAAAGGAGGATTGTGGAAATCATATACAAGCAGAGATGGACTCTGCTCAGACAGTATCTCCTCCATTCTCGTTGACCGCGGAGGGAATGTGTGGTGCGGCTCCAAGGGTCAGGGCATCTCCCGCCGTGACTGGGAAGGGAAATGGCAGAGCTTCTCTGAGGCTGATTCCGGGCTCATTGATAATACCGTCAACACCATCATCGAAGACGCCGACGGAAGGATCTGGTTTGGCACGAATAAGGGGTTAAGCGTATTCGATGGAAAAGGCTGGATGTCTTTTACACCCTTCAACAGCAGCATCCCTGACAGTCCCATAACTGCCATAGCCGTGGATAGAGAAGGGAACAGATGGATAGGCACTTGGGGAGAGGGCCTGTATGCACTAAAGAAGAGCGGTGAAAGACAGATCTATACCAGTAAAAACAGCGGGATCGGAGACAGCCGGATTGCAGTGCTCCTGCTCGATAAGGAGAACAATCTCTGGATAGGCACTCCATCAGGCCTCGCCGTGTTTACCGGTGGATCACCTTCATCTCTAACCCTTAAGCGTTACGTCCCTGACCGTTTATGGGATTTTGTTCCACCTGCCAGCACAAGTGCACCTCTGACTGATGAAGGAATTTTCGGATGGGATTATACCTGGAAGAGGAGAGAAAAAGATGAAAAGAAGGTAACGGTGAACTATGCACTGCCTTCACCTGTTTACCAGAAGCCCCTGTGGTGGTATGCACTGCTCTGGGTGGATGAAACGGCGGCTTCTCCCCAGGGTGTGAACTATCAGGTGGAGCAGGACAACTGGGGTAACCAGTGGCTTGAGATACAGGGATCTTTTACCACTGCTTCTATTCAATGTAGGGGCACGGCACGCCGTGCCCCTACAGAGGGTGCTTCGAAAACCCTACCTATTGAAAAGGTTTCACACTCCTTTCCCAAGGATTTCCCCGGGGAGGTAAAGGGTTATCTTAAAAGTACTTCTTTCCTGCCGTGGAACGATCCGGATCTGATGCAACTCGCCCGTTCCCTGGTTAGCGAGGGATCTCGTGGAGACATGTACCGCGTGGCAAAGGATCTGGTATTCTCATCCTTGTTCAGGGACTGTGCGTTTGATTATGGTTATTCCCGGAGTGATTATTCTTTCCTCAACAGCGGGGGGATGATGCGCGCTCCCAAACAGGTGATGGAAGAAAATAAAGGGGTTAGTTTTTCCAAAGTTAGGTTGCTTGCCTGTTTAGCCCGCTCCCTGAATATACCCTCCCGCTTGATCCTGACCGGAAATAAGAAGGTATGGTGTGAACTCTGGATCAACGGCACAGGATGGCTGGGTGCGGATGTAACCTTTCCTGTTTATGATTATGTGTGGCCTGAGCGGGCAGCCTTCCCTCGCAAGCTTGATCTGTCGGGTGAGACGGTTGCATCACTGTCAGGAGAAGAGGGGAACCCGCAGGCGGTTGACTGG
>JAPLJA010000031.1 GCA_026388815.1 Pseudomonadota bacterium | reverse complement strand
GTTTTATTACTTCATGTCTAAAAAACATGTCTGCTTCAAGGAAGCTGAACTCTTCTTTCAGGAGATCGTTCAGGTTTATATACTGGATTGCTTGATTCTGTTCCTGTTGCCCCTTATACGTCATATTTTTTACAATGAGCGCAAGCCGGGTAGCTGATTCATTGATGGAGTTCAGGTCACGGAGGTTTTTCTCGTGGAGCTTCATTTGCCGATCAAATTCCTCTGGGGGCATCGTGTCTTTCTTGGCAAGCAGATCTGCCCGTTCTCGTTCCTCTCTTTCAGTGAACAGTTGAGCCCTCCCCATGATGCTGGCAAGCGGCGAGTTTATATTGTGGCCAATCCCCTGAATGAGTCTGCCCATGAAAGAAAATTTCTTCTGGTTTAAGAGCTCTCTGAGCAGCATATCCTCTCTCTTGAGTAACGCCTTTTTTTTCAGCGTCTGTTTTACCACGACAGGGAGGACTGCGAGGTATTCTGAGGTTCTGGTGACGTAATCATCCGCGCCATCCTCTATACAATGTCCTACCATGCTCTCGTCCCGCTGGTCGAAGAGCACGATGAGCGCGACATGTTCCTGTTTCTCCCGGATGTTCTTCAAGACCCTGGTACCGGTCGTCCCGAAGAGACGGTAATCAATGAGCAGAGCGTCATAATTATTCTCGTCCAGTTTCTCTAAAAAGCCTTTCAGGGAAGATGCATATCCCACTTCAGCCCCGAGTCCTTTTTCAAGGCTCCCTGCAAGAAGAGGGATATGATCGTTGTTGCTGTCTGCCACCAAGATCTTCACGTTTCTCCCCTCAGCATGTATGGTACAGGCACTCCTTAAAAAGTTTTGATATCCGGCTTCAACTTCAGCGGATCTTTTTCTGCGAAGGCTTCTTCTTTATCAGCGGCACTTACTTTGTCGATCTTTATCCTGAGCCTTACATCGTTGGCACTGTCAGCATAGGCAATGGCGTTTTCATAACTGATCCTGCGTTCCTTATAGAGTTTAAAGATATGCTGATCAAAGGTCTGCATCCCGTCCTGGTTACACAGAGACATGGTTTCCTTCAACAGGCCTACTTCATTCTTGTAGATCAAATCTTTGACCCGCGGGGTGTTCATGAGGATCTCTATCGCTGCAACCCGTCTACCATCCGGTGTAGCAATGAGCCTCTGCGAAATGATCGACCTTAAATTCAATGAGAGCTGGAGGAGAATCTGAGGGTGCCGTTCCTCTGGGAAGAAATTCAAGATTCTCTCAAGTGACTGGTTAGCATTGTTGGCATGGAGGGTCCCCAGGCAGAGGTGACCCGTCTCCGCAAAGGTAATGGCTGACTCCATGGTCTCCACATCTCTTACCTCCCCGATGAGGATGACATCCGGCGCCTGCCGCATGGTATTTTTCAGGGCATCTACAAAAGAGTTAGTATCCATGCCCACTTCCCGCTGGGTCACAATTGATTGCTTGTGAGGGTGAACAAACTCTATCGGATCCTCAACGGTGATGATATGACCCGGTGAATTGCTGTTGCGGTAGTCAATCATGGCGGCGAGCGTTGTGGATTTCCCTGTGCCGGTACCTCCAACCACCAGCACCAATCCCCTCTTCTCCATACTGATATCTTTCAGAATCTGAGGCAATCCGAGGTCGTCCAGGGTCTTGATATTGATCTTAATCTGCCTGATGACAATCCCTACACAACCTCTCTGTCTAAATATGTTTACCCGGAAGCGCCCGAGATCAGGGTAATAAAGTGCAAGATTCATTTCCAACTCTTCAGCAAACCGTATTGTCTGCTTCTCCATCATAATCGAATTAGCAAGTTCCTCTGTCTGGCTTGCAGTCAGCTTCTCGTTGCCCCAGGGATGGACAATTCCTTCTACCCTGTACATGGGCGTGCTCTCTACCGTTATATAGACATCCGAGGCATCCTGTCTGACCATCTCTTCCAAAAGATCTTTAATAACCATGGCTCCTCCTTGTCACAAGAATCTTACATCGTTTTACTCGTAAGCAAGGCGGTATCGGGCAGTAACCCTTCCACCTCTTCCGGATCAACCATATTTCTGGCAAGGAGATCTTTTATGGCCATCTCCAGAGTCTGCATGCCGAACTTCTGCCCGGTTTGCAGCATTGATGGGATCTGGGAGATCTTTGCTTCACGGATCAGGTTCTTAATGGCTGGTGTCCCGGTCATAACCTCCAGGGCGAGGATCCTCCCCTTACCTCCCTTCCGCTTCAGGAGCACCTGAGAAAATACCGCCAGAATTGATTCAGCAAGCATGGTCCTGATCTGCCCCTGTTGTGCAGCAGGAAAGACATCAACAATCCGATCTATGGTCTTTGGTGCACTGCCGGTGTGGAGGGTGGCAAAAACCAGATGACCTGTCTCGGCAGCGGTAAGGGCCAGAGATATCGTCTCAAGATCGCGCATTTCACCAACCAGAATGATATCAGGGTCTTCCCTCAGAGCGCTCCTCAGGGCATTGGCAAAACTGTGAGTATGAGGGCCTACCTCCCTTTGAGAAATCAGACAATTTTTGGATTCATGTACAAATTCAATTGGATCTTCAATAGTAATGATATGTCCTTTATGCTCGTTGTTGATCAGGTCAATCATGGCAGCGAGGGTGGTTGATTTACCGCATCCGGTAGGACCGGTTACCAGGACCAACCCCCTGTCCTTCCGGCAGATATCACGACAGATACGGGGAAGCCCCAGTTGTTCAAATGAATAGATCTTGGTGGGGATGGTGCGAAATACCCCCCCGATCCCGCGGTTCTGGAAAAATAAGTTTACCCGGAACCTTCCATACTCGCCTAAAGAGAAGGAGAAGTCCATGTCGAGTGTCTCTTCAAAGGTCTTCCTCTGCTGGTCATTCAAGATATCGTAGACCAGCCGGCGAACTTCTTCTTTGGAAAGAGGAGGAATTTCAAGTTTCCTCATATCTCCATGGATTCTGACGATTGGCGGCTCTCCAGCACTGAGATGGAGGTCAGAAGCCCCTTCTTTTACGGCAAAGATTAACAGTTCTGATACGTCCATATGATAGGCCCTCCTTTAGAGCACAGCTCTCATGGATGCTCAATCTATTGAAAAAACCTGCATGTGTCAACTGGCTGTATAAATTTCGTACGAAACTTGATCTTCCTTCTCAGATTTTGGTTTTTCTTCCAGCAGCCGGACCCATTCTATCACAGCTTTATTGACCGCTAAGAACCCGATATAAATCTCGGACGCTTTTGTTTGTTCACTGGTGTTTGCGAGCGAGAGGAAAGGTCTTTCATCATTTATCACGTCACTTACCCTGTGGAAGTAATGAGGTATGAAGAGATCTCCGTGATAAACTTTATCTCTCGTCTTCACTCTCACCTTAACAAACCTGCCTTCCTTTTTCTGCAATGCACTTACGACGTTCGTACGGCAATGTTTACAGACTATAGCTTCTGTCCTGATCGTTTCTCCACAAAAGGGACACGGTTTCTCAGGTTCCATAATAAAGTTCCTCCTCTGATTAAAATCCTCCCGATTTTACTTTAGTGTTAAATATTCTACATTGTTGGAAGAAAAAGTCCATCTTGATTTATTCCCTCTGTTGATTTATTATTATTCTATCTCCGAACCATGAAACCTAAAGACCCTGTTCAATGGTTCATGGTCGACAGGGTATGGCTGGAAACGGTCATACCTCCCGTATTTGGAAAGGGGAGAAAACCCATACGTGATCGGAGGCCAACACCAAATACGGTTGTTGGCCTTTTTATTATATGATGTAAAATATATGGCAAAACTCATTGATCAATATAACCGTAAGATCAATTACCTGAGGATATCGGTGACTGACCGGTGCAACCTCCGCTGTGTTTACTGTATGCCTGTGGAGGGTGTTCATCTCAGAGAATCCTCTGAAATCTTAACGTACGAAGAACTATTGAAGATAGCCTACGTTGCTACCTTAAAGGGGATCTCAAAGATCAGGATCACAGGCGGCGAACCTTTAATCAGGAAAGATATTATAAGATTCGTCGGGATGCTTTCCCGGCTTCCCGGACTTACAGATTTGAGCATGACCACCAACGGAGTCCTGCTCAGCGAGTTCGCCCAGCCCCTCTATGATGCCGGCCTCAAGAGAGTGAACATCAGCCTGGACTCACTTAAGGAGGAACGGTACAGAGAAATTACCAGGGGGGGAGACTTGAAAAGGGTCTGGGAAGGAATCGGGGCAGCCGGGCAGGCAGGGATGTCACCTGTCAAGATCAATGTCGTGGTAATCAAGGACTTCAATGATGATGAGCTCGTAGATTTTGCCCGTCTCTCCCTGGAGCGTCCCTACCAGATCCGGTTTATCGAATACATGCCGGTGGGAGCCAGCAACGGGTGGGAAAGAGAAAAATATGTGAGCTCTGAAGAGATGCTCAGAATAATTGAGACCATCCTCCCCCTCGCTCCAGTGAAAAAGGCTGAAGAATGCGGACCGGCCAAGCTTTATCGCTTCCGTGAAGGCAAGGGCGAGATTGGCTTCATCACCCCTCTCAGTCAACATTTCTGTCAGACCTGCAACCGCTTACGACTGACCGCTGATGGCAAATTGCGGACTTGCCTTTTTTCAGACGAAGAGATTGACCTCAAGAGCGTTCTCAGAGGGGGCGGCGGAGAGCAGGAGCTGAAAGACCTCTTTGACCTCGCTATCCATCACAAACCGGAGAAACACAACATAACCGATCCGGTTTTTAAAAAGTGTAACCGCCACATGGTGACCATCGGGGGCTAACCCCTGTCCCGTGCATACAGCGTGATTGTACCCATGACTCCACTTGATACATTGACTAAGATGTCTTTTATATCATAATAGCGGGTGGGCACAAAGAACTGGATTAGTTCATCAACACAACCAAACGATGCAACGAGTATCGAGGTGTAGAAGTAGATTTTGCCTCCTTTTACATCGTTCTTCAAAGCATTATAGACCAGCAAGGCAAGAAAACCATACTCAAAAAGGTGCAGCCGTTCCTGAGGAATCCATAAAATATTAAGCAGGTAGCCATAAGCCGCCATCACACTAAAGATTAAAAACCAGCTTGAAAGCCTTCTGACCTTTTTCTCGAAAAATAAATAAAAAACATAACGGGCAAGAATAAGAATGAGGGACATGCTGACAATGAAACTGAATCTATAACGATAACGAAAAACCCATCCTGCCCATTCGACAAGTGTTGGCATCCAGGAAAGGGTTGTATAGATAACGGCAACGTAAATTCCTACCAATATCCAGTATTTATTTCTCTTTAATGTAGCTATTCCGGTTCTTTCCATACAATTATTTAACATGAGATCCATTTATTAATCAACACGGATATTATCGCCACTCCTTTATTCCACTGTTATTTTTCTATTTTTTATTAGGTAATTATAAAGTTTTGCCACCAAATTACAAAGATTTTTAACCAGGATATTAAAAACTAAACACCGATCTTTTTCTATGATTATACCTGATTATACCTGAACTCCATTTCTATCAAGTAAAAAGGAACCACGCTCTCTTCGGCCCTGACCGCTGAGAGCGCCCCCCTTGTGCATCAGCCTCCGCCACGTAAACAGCTGGTTGGGGTGTACCCCGTACTTTCCGGGCTACTGCAGATACACTCATTCCAGGTTGCTCTGCCTCCTCTACCATTGCCCGTTTCTCTTCTGTCGTCCAGCGACGCCTCCGCTGTGTAGATGTCACCACTTCTACCGGACCGATATCCATCCTCTCTCGTTTTAGTTATACCCCTACACCTATAACTATAACTTATTTAAGGTTATGACAATGTCCGGTTGAAATGGGGGCTACTACACCCCGAATCTTTAACTTCCTAAATCAAATTTTGATTAAGGTTACTTTTATTTTCCTTTTGTCTCTCATTGTCAGTGCCATCCTCCTCTCTTTCTATACGACAATACGTGTTTATAAAATTATGACTTAATATCATAATTATAAATATTTTACTTGACATTGATAATTTAATTTGATATTTTGTTGATGACAAATTAAAATTAATTGGTTAAATAATTTTAATAATCATATTCTAAGGAGGTAATATCAATGAATATGTTATTTGCACAAGAAAATGGTGGCAACAACTATAATGGCACAAATGCATTTTCTTCCATTATGGAGAGAATAAAGCATTCAAAAAACATAAAATTTGACATTGAATTGGCGAAAATTTTGGGGATAGAACAATCGGCCTTTTCAGAAAGGCGACGGCGCGATTCTATCCCTTATAAAGAAATTATAGATTTTGCCAGGAAAGAAAAAGTTTCCCTCAACTGGTTATTCTTTGAGGAGGGGGAAGAAAAAAATATAGAGAAAAGTGGACACTTTTTTGAAATTTTGTATAAACAATTACCACTCGTAGACCAAATCAATCCTGAACACATTCAGATGTTTTTAATCAAGACTCGGGCAATGGAGCCAACCTTACTATTGGATGATTTATTGATTATCTTAAAAGACTGCCAGCCTGAAACTCATGGTGATGGAATTTATAAGATCGAGGTAAATGGTGTTAAAAAGATGAGAAGAGCCCACGTGCTTCCTGGCAATAAGATCAAAATTACCGCAGACAACTGGACGGAAGATACCATGCTTGTCGATTTTATGAACCATCCTGATGTCGAATTCCTTGGGAAGGTTATCTTCTACTTAAGAAAAATTGAAAATGTGACGAGAAATGACCAAGAAGACAACCTTCTGAAAGCAACATTTAACGGATCCGCAGTCTATAAATCCCAATATTAACCTAAAGGTATGGCGAGTTTTTCATTAAAAGAAAGGAGGTGATTACATGGAAGAAAGAGAAATTTATGAATCTCCCGTGATGGAGGAAGTTGATCTGGAAGAATCATTTAGCTTTGGTTCACAGTTTTGCAACGGCAGCCCTCACACTCCTTGTTAAGAGGAGTATTCTGGCATATTAGAGAGGCAAAAAAGTTGTTACCGCCTTTCATGGAGAGAGAAAGAGCCGCTTTACCCATCTGACAATGCTACCATCCTTTGATATAAAATTCGGGCGGTTTACTTTCTCTCTCTCCTCCGGTGATAACAAAGCAATAAAATATCTAAAAGAGCATTATTCTATATGTCAGTCGTATTCCTCACCTGACCTGTCCATAACAATCGAAGTAATTCCCCCGTCAATTATTTCGGTTGGGAACCATTATCAATACACCTTTATAAACAATCAGTTCAATTTTGGTCCCGGTCTCATTACGGGGACCTGGGATGCAAAGAAGAAAACATGTTTCCTTTCGGTCGCTGAATCTCTATTCACACCGGGAAATATCTGGCTTTTTGACCGATTCCTCTGCCGTATCTTCTATACTCTATCCTCGGGGGAAAGGGCTGAGGGTGAAGAAGATCTGATCATTCATGGTACGGGCATTATTAAGGACGGGAAGGGATACATCTTTTTCGGGCCCCCAGAAAGCGGCAAGAGCACGGTTGCACAACTTTCCCATAGATTTCAGGTGCTCCATGATGATATGATCCTCCTTGTATTGAATAAGGACGGCGTTTTCATGGAGGGCGTACCTTTCAATCCCAAGGTGGTGGCACGTACGAACGGCAGAGGGGAGCTGTCCAAGATATTCTCTTTGCACAAGAGCGAGCAGGTTAGGATTGAAAAGGGGTCTCCTGAAGAATTTATCCGGAAGGTACTTCCGGAAATGTTTTTGCCCCAGCCTTTATTATCAGAGGACCGCAAGGGTGCTTTTCAGTATATGCTGAATTTTGCAACTAAACTGGGAGAGCGTATTCCCTATTACCGTCTCTTCTTTAAGAAGGACGAAAGTTTCTGGCGTCTCATTGAATAAAAAGGAGGAAGATGATGGAGGATATCAAGGATCTTTATGTCAAGAGAAATGAAGGAGATATAATCTGGAACCGGGTTGGGAAAGAAATCATTATTATTATGACCAGAGAGAAAGATGAGAAAATCTTGAGACTCAACAGTACAGCCGGATTCATCTGGGAAAACAGCGATGGAAAGAGAACAGTAGAGGATGTGGTGAAAAGCCTCTGCCTCAAATATGAGGTGGAGAAAACAAAGGCTATGAATGAAGCAGTGAAGTTGCTAAACCAGATGAAAAAAACGGAATTGATTACCCTCTCTTCCACCCCTCTATAGGGTTTGGAGGATTCAAAACCATCCATGAGCCCGTTGATCAGCCTCTGCATGATCGTTAAGGATGAGGAAGCGAACCTGGCGAGGTGCCTGGACAGTGTCAGGGATGTGGTGGATGAAATCGTTGTTATAGATACAGGGTCGCACGACAACACAGTTTCCATTGCCCAGTCCTACGGGGCAAAAGTCTTTTACCATGAATGGGATGACAATTTTTCAGCCGCCAGGAACGTTTCCCTCGACCATGCAACAGGGGAATGGATTTTTATCCTGGATGCAGATGAGGTGCTGGCTGAAGTAAGCAGGCCAGCCTTAAGGGCAGCGGCTGAAAAAGGCGATGTGATGGGGTACTATGTGTTAATACAACTGCACCCCGAGTGGACTGAGGGCAGAAGGTTTTGCCTGTTCAGAAACCTCCCGGGGCTGCGCTATCGGGGGATTTTTCATGAGGAATTGTCCATCACTGATGATATGAGGTCTAAGTTTGGGTTCTCGGATATTAAGATTATCCATTTGTCCTGGAAGGAAGAGGATAAGAAGAAAAAACTCAACCGTAATATCAATCTGCTGAAAAAGCATCTTCTGCTTTATCCAGATGGTGTCTATCAGATCCTTGATCTCATCCGAATATATCTGGAGAGCGGAAACGTATCTGAAGTGGAGCCGCTCCTGGAGAGGGCTACAACTCTTCTTGCAGAAACGGAATCTGATACCCATAGTTATACATTTCATCTTGAACGCTATTTTTTATACCTCTATAAACTTCAGCATCTTTTTAAAAAGGGTCTCCCTATTGAGAGAGTGATGCCGGAATGTGAGCAAGCGTTATCCCTTTTCCCCTCCTCGCCCCTTTTTTACTATGAAGCGGCAAAAATCTCCTATAAGCTCAAGGCTTATGATAAGGCGATATCGTATTTTCAGAAATGTATTGCTCTCGGTGAAGAAGGCACATGGGATCGAGTAACGATCTTCCCGAAAGATATTCTTGGCCTGAAGTCTTTTGAAGGGCTGGGCTATTGCTATTTTAAGAAACGCGATTATGGTGAAGCTCTCAGGTATTTTGAAATGTCATACAGGCTTCATGAGGATGACAGGATAAAGGCTATGATCCATGCCTCCCGTACTCTCCAGTCCAGATCTGAACAAAAGCATTCCCTGTCTGCTTCCGGATCATGAAAGATCCTTTTACCATTCACTTTGGCCCTTTTTCCGCAGGAATCGTCTCCCCATTCCCTCCTTTCATTGAATATTTAAAACGGTTTTTTGCCGGATATGAATCTGACCGGAGGCCTGATTTTGTACTGACTATCTCTTCCAGTAAAGAACTGCCCCATCCCCTTATCTCATTCCAGCAGGAATGGGTTCCCCTTGCTCTCTCCGGCAGCAATTTCGAGATAGGCCATCGGTTGATACAAGGCACGTTACATCTCCAGCAGAGAGCTATAGAGATCACCTTACATGAAGATTTTTTCAATCAGCCGATTTTTTACATCTTTCAGGCCTTCCTCTACCGGATGTATCATACACTGTGCCTGCACCAAGGGATTAACAGTTATTTTATCCATGGATGCGGGATCATCAGAGAAACTGGCGGGTATCTCTTTATCGGACCCCACCAGTCTGGAAAGACAACCATAGGAGAATTGTCTGGCTGCCCGGTGCTGCATGACGACCAGATTCTCATTACGCTTGATGAGGGAAGACTATTTATAGACAGTCCTCCACTCTCCGCCAGGATTCGTTTCCACCCTGAAAAACCGGTCCCCTTACAAAGAGTATTTTTAATTGTTCAAGATAAAGAAGTATCAATCAGAGCTGTTGCCCCTTCTCAGGCATTGGCACGTCTCTATAGTGAAATTGTTTCACCCCTCACGCTTGATTCTGCCAATCTGGAAGAGGCGGGAAAAAGGAAGGGGCAGTTTTGCTTTGAACTTTTACGATCTGTATCTATCCTCGAGCTCCATTTCGACAACGAAGGAAGATTCTGGCAATTGCTTAATTCTGAACAGGGAGTGTAAACAGATCATGACCTTTCCAGATAGTGCATCACCTGCCTTTCTAAAGAAATTGGTGTCTAAAACATGGGTGGAAGAATTTGAGAAAACGGGCACAGGGTTGTTACGGATGCTCGGTGGCAGCATGGCCCCCCTTATCGAGAGCGGAGACCAAATATTTGTAGAAAGGGTTTCTGCTGCGAAGGTCTGCATCGGGGACATCATAACCTTCTGGCGAGATAATATACTGGTTACCCACCGGGTTATTAGAAAGTTCAAACAGGGCGATAAGATATTCTTTGTTGAACGTGGAGATCAGTACTCTATACATTCGATTGTTCCTTTTACTTCTGTGGTCGGTAAGGTGCAGCAGATTAAAAAGAATGAACATATTTACTACCTCAATTCCTTCATCTGGAAGCTATACAATAAAATAGCAGGTATTGCTCTGCTCTGCACCTATTATGTACGGCACATAGGCCGTAGTACACCGGGTCTTCCCGTGCCGGTAAAAAATCTCATTAAGAAAATTTTTGTTCTCTTTAGATGGCTGATGGAATGGTTCTGCAAGATGCTCATTCGTACGTGCCAGAAAAAATCTTGAACATACATGGGTTGCAATTCATTACGTTGTTTCCTATAGTTCACTTGGCAGCTTCATAATTTTGTAAGAAGAAAAAATGAAACAGTACAGATTTATTTTTATAGTTACTATATTCATCACCCTTACCATCTTCCATTCGCCGAACTCCTTTCCGCAGGAGGAGACAAAACAGGAGGCAAAGCCAGCGACGCAGGAGACAAAACCGGCGTACCAGATCATACCAGCCGGGCCGATCAGCCCTGATTCCGTGATGAGTTCAGTTGAAGAGGGCCGTTTCTTTATCTTTGACAAAATCAAAAATTTCATCAGTTGGTTTGAAGTCATAAAAAATGGGGTTATTAGATGACTAAACCATCTCATAACCCCTTGATTTTCTTTGGTGAGCCGCGCGGGGATCGAACCCACGACCACTTGATTAAAAGTGAATATGAATGTGAATCACAGGTAACTAAGGGTAAACAGGAAGAAGAAGGAAAAATAAAGAGTTGACCTTTCTTTATTGATGTAAGTAAACAGAGTGAATCAGGGGGAAAAAGGGGGATATGTTTGACCAAGTGTTGACCAAGTGTTGACCAAGAATTTTAATCTTGCCAACAAAACGAGAATGCAGTAAGCATGAATTAAACCCGGGAAGGCTCTACCTTGCGCAAGGGAAAAGGTCTTTTCCTCAGGACCCTGAGCCTTCCTAATCCTTGAGGAGCCATAAGAGGAGTGGCAAAAATGGAAGAGAAAACTAAAAAGGGATTTCCTAAAGATCCTTACGATAGGTTGAATTACTATTGGACATGTATTTATGTGGGAATCTGCAAGGCGCTTTTAAAACACGATGATAATTTACTGTGGGGACTCGGGAAGGCATTAGAGAAGTCTGGCGTCGCAAATAAAGAAAGAAGAATACCGTTACGACCCTCTACGCATTCAAAATTTGATGATATGTGGAGGCTCTACTTCCCAGGTGAGGTAATTCCGGAAGATCCACTAACAGATGAGCTTCTTCGTAAAGCAAATGATTTTGCATTCCTCGCAGAAATTCCAAAACCTGGCAAAGGAGGAACACCTCGTGTAAAGTGTCCAACTTACGATCCTCTATTTACGCTTACCGATTACCTTATGACTCTATGGTTTTTGAAAGAGTATAGATCACAGGATACAAAATACCCCCTTAAAAAAATCATCAAGCAAATTTATGAGAAGCTAATTATTAAAGTAAAACACCACAAGGATCTCAAAGAAGGTGATCTTTTAACAATGCTTGGGTTGCCCAAAAGGGCACTTGCTAAAGTGATAGTTTCCTTCTTTCATGGCTATAAAATGAACAGTGAGGAAGATATTGCTTCGGGCATTAGTAGTATCGAAAAGATACTGAACGCCGCGAGAAAAAAGTATCCTAACGCAGAAAATATGCCCCCCGGCTTGCCAGAGATCGCCTATTTTTTATCAGGCCGAAAGTAGTTGACAACCTACCATTGACCGATATCTTTAAAACTTTTTAAACCTTCCTTTTTAACACTGCATTCTTTTTTATCACTGGAACTCTCCATTCTAATCTGTGGAAGTAAGAAGCCCTCCTGCTTCCGTTGTACAACCATAATCAATACTTTAAAATCGGAATCATGATGATAAAAAAGTCACATTTTGAGGATTAAGATGATTTCAGAAAAATTAAGAGCTGCAATTCGAGATAGTGGGTTGAGACACTACCAGATCGCTGGTTTCTGTGGTCTACACTTCACGACATTTTCAAGACTGATAAACGGGATTGAAGGAGGTCAGCCAGGGGATCGTCGGGTTATAGCAATCGGGCGATTTCTTGGAGTCCCGGCGGAAGAATGTTTCGAGGAGCCTTTAAAGGGAGGTAATGGAGATGAAGCCACGAATTCATCTGATTGTGGAACCATCGAGAGTAACTGCATACCTTGAAGCTGATTCAGAAGGACAGGAAAAAGATATCTTGCAATTTCTTTCGAGGCACAGGGAAACGATTTTGACCCTCACGGCTGCAAAATTCGATAGGTTAACCAAAAGCATTTAGGAGGAACAAATGGAATCAATAGAAGAAAAAAGAAAAAAGCTTACCAATGGTGAGGAGCTGCTGAACCGTATCAGGGGGTTTCAATCCCGGGAAGTAAAGGAGCAGGAGTCCCGCAAGGCAAGGCTGGCGGATCAGAAAAATGAATATTCTGATATGGTCGTTGAAGACCCCAAAAAGGCTGAAAAGCTGGCCCAGAAAATCGAGACCTTAGAGATAGATATTCGCCGGTCCGATAGCACCCAGGACGCCTATCATACCGGGATTGAGAAGCTGGAGAGAAAGATCAAGGCACTGAAGCTTGAGATCTCTGCATTGGAAAATAGGTCATTCATGAACAGGATCAAAACTCTCATGGAAGAATTTAAGAGTCTGCAGGTCAAAGAGGTAGAGGTTCTTCGTGAACTGGGTATTTTACGTGATGCGGTAGACCGTAATCTCCCGGTTTTCTCACGGAGAAGTTATCTGGGAATGGTAAGGGTTCAGGTTCTTGATGAAAAGCTCAAAGAACTCTATGATCCATGTTTCCCAGGGGAAAAAATTAAGCGCTCGGAAAATACCCCTGTCTATACATCTTTAAAGGTTGAGAACGCATTGATTGAAGCCGGGAAAGGAAGAGTCAAGATTTGTGATGATATCAGCACAATCCCCTTTGAAGTTGTCCAGGTAAAACCCCCACTGCCTGAAGAGGCTGAGAACGTGGAAAATATTGGTATCCTGGTCTCATTCCCTCTTAACGGATACGAGGCGGGAGAAACACTGGATTGCTTCAGAGTGGTCGAAAAGGTCACTGAAGAAGAGCGGGAAAAAATTTTCAAGAGTATTCAGGCGCAGGACTGAGGGGGAGGAGGCCACCGATGGAATATAAGACTTTTGTTTCCGAGGTGAAGGGCTACAGTGAGGACGACTTAACCGTCGATCACTGGATAACAATTGAAATTGAAGACAGGTCCGGAGACACTCTTTTTGTTGATGGAATGGTTATAGAGGGCCGTCCAGTGGTGCTGCATTCTCATGGTCAGCATCCACAAATCGGCGGGGAACCAGTGGGAAAGCCACTCTTTCTTAGGCCAGGAACCTTTAAAGGATATAAAGGAATAGAAGCCAGAACGAAATTTTATCCTGATAGTACCGGTATTCGATTGTGGAGAAAAACTACTGAAGGTTTTTTTCCAAACTGGTCCGTGGGATTCATCCCTATCACGTGGACTGACAATAAAACTGGCAGAGGGAGAAAAATTTCCCAGTGGATTTTATGTGAATATTCATTGTGCGCAGTCGGTTGCAACTACCTTGCTCAGACACCAGAGAAAGCCTTCCAGGGCCTCTCCTTTAAATTCATGAATGACAATCATCGTTGCCGTTGTGGGAAAAACCTCTGTCTTCCTGGTAACGGAAAAAGTTTTCAATGCCTGCATGAGCTGGGGAAGAAAGACTCAACCCTGGTCAAGCTGCCTTCCGGGGTCACAATCGAGCGGATTAAAGGCATGGTTAAGTATGCCGTGCTCAGATCACTCCGGGGTAACTAATGGTCTCTTCTTTCCTTGATACCCTGAACGAGATCAACCAGCTCCTTCCTGCAAAACTCGTTATAAAGGAATGCCTAAAATACGGAATCAAAAAAATCATACTTCGCACTTATAGGATTTTTGATTGGATACCAGGAACCTATGAGGCGACTGAAATTGAGCTCGATCCGGAGATGGATAAGGAGCACCTTGCCTGGGTATTGATGTTTCGACATGGTATTGCGATTGATCCGGAAGACGTGCCGATCTGGATTTTTTATCATGAGCTGGGGCACCATCTTAAGGGAAAATCGGAGTGGGAGGCAGAGAGATTCGCCATGGAAAAATATCTTGAATGGAAGAGAGTGAACCGTGGAAACTGATACTCTCAAACTTTTCGAGATTAAAGCCGGCGTCACTGGTGAGATGAGAATCCCGGCTGCTGAACAGCTCGCAAAGCATTACCTTGATGAGGGGATGAAAACTCTCGATATTCGTAACCTGCTCTCTATCTGGAATGGCAAGAATAAACCATATCTCACTAAAGATGAGTTGGATTGCGCCGTTGCAGAAGCTCTTAAAACACAGGATGAGAAAAAGCAATCAACCTCTGAAGCAACAGATCTCTCCTTTCCGCGTGAAACCGTAGGAGGTCTGGCCGGAGAGTTTGCGGATCTCTATAGCTCTTACCTTGAATCCCCATATAGCTTTTTTGCCTTCGGGTTTTTAACATGTCTTGGCAATCTTCTTTCTGACCGTGTGACACTGGCTTCAGAGATCTCACCACAACCGCGATTTTATACCGTGAACATCGGCGAAAGTGCTGATGACAGGAAGAGTGAATCCATTAAAAAAACCATCCAATTCTTTGAGAATACCCTTGAACAAGGTGCATTCAGGTGTTGTCATGGGATTGGATCCGCGGAAGGTCTCGCAAGGAAACTGGATGAGTCACAGAATGGCTCTAAGCGGCTCTTCCTGGTATTTGATGAGCTGAAGAGTTTTGTCTCAAAGGCCACGATTGAAGGTTCTACCCTACTCCCGGCGGTCAATACATTTTTTGAAAGCAATTCGTTTCACAGTGCAACAAAAACACACAGCATCGAGCTGAATGACGTTTATCTCTCAATGCTGGCCGCCTCTACTCTGGACACCTTTTCCCGGATGTGGACACCTACCTTTCTTGATATCGGCTTCTTAAATAGGCTCTGGCTCGTTCATGACCGGGGAGAGCGGAGATTCAGCATACCTCGGGAAATTCCACGCCTGGAGATAATACCACTTCAGAAAAAACTTGGAGAGCTTCTTCAATGCTTCCAGGGAGAACAGGTCAGATTGCCAGTTACAGATGAGGCCCGGGTGATTTTTGATAAATGGTACTTCAGCCAGGAATCTTCACCATTCACGAAACGCCTTGATACCTATGGGTTACGGCTCATGATCCTCCTGACCGTCAATGAGATGAGGTCCTCAATAAGCGGGGACATTGCGGAGAGGGTAGTTACTCTCCTTAACTGGCAGCTTGAAGTCAGGAGGCTTTGTGATCCGGTGGATGCTGAGGGCGGCATTGCAAGAATGGAAGAAATGATAAGAAGAACATTGCGGCGCGGGGATCTCAGAAATAGGGAACTTCAGAAGGCGGTCCATTATGAGCGTTATGGAATATTCATTTTTAACAGTGCCCTCAATAACCTTTTACGGGGGAAGGAAGTTGCCTTTAATAAAGAATATAAGCGGTACTCATTGCGGGATTGAAAGTGTCCCCACTTTTGTCCCCAGGTCGAAAATGGTGACTAACTTCTTGAATTTTAAAGGAGAAGGGAGGTGTCCCCTCTATAAATATATAGAGTTTAAAATAATCTCTCTAACTCTCTTAGTACAGGTGGGGACAGTTTAATAACATGTTGAAATTAAAAAGAAAAAGGGTAAAAAAGGAGTTGGGGACAATTTTGGGGACAGTTTTAAGGGAAAGAGGGGGAATGATACACGCCACAAAGACGTCCCCCTGCCCTTCTGATGCTTGAGGTGTAAAGGATTATGGAGAAACGCTTACTATCGGTCGAAGAGACAGCCAGTTACCTGGGGTTATCACCGCGCACGATTTATAACGGGGTAGCCCCGAAGAGTAAAAAACCCTTTCCTGTCAAACCAAGGAGGATTGGGAAGCTTGTCAAATTTGACAGACTTGACCTTGACCGATATGTGGATTCATTACAGTCATAATCAAGAGGGCTGTCTTAAAATCTCCTTTTTATAAGGACTTGGAAGATGGTAGTCAACACTTGGTCAACAGAAAATGAAGGATAAGAAGAAATCAAAGAAATCTATCGGAAAGGGCGGACATACCCCGGTTAAATCAGGCTTGTGGATTTCCCCTCATCGTTTGAAGCTTGACCAAAGGACGAAGATAGCGAAACTACTAAAAGATTTAAAGGCAAAACTCATTGAGCACTTAGGCGGAAATGTATCATTTACGGAGCGGCTTCTTATAGATCGTATCGCGCATAAATGTGTCAAGGCCCATATCTATGAGACGAACTTCTTCCTTAACGAAGAGCAGGGTAGTGATCAACACTTCTTGGCATTAGTCAATAGCCTGAGAAGGGATTTACAGGCGTTGGGTTTACATAAGAAGCCGGGGACTTTACCTTCACTTGAGGGCTACCTTAAGGAGAAAAATGGGGGATAGGATAAATTTACTTGCCCTTGATCCCGGGACCGTCACCGGATATGCCTATGGAAGCGAGGGAAAGGTTGTAGAGTGTTTCACCTGGGACAATACACCTATAAAGAAAACCGAGAAGAGGCTGGGCGAACCGAAGCACTACCGCCTTTTACATCTCTGGCACAACCTGAATCTATTCTGCACTTCTCACCCGGTTGATCATATTATCTGTGAGGATGCTGCTGCGGTTTATGGAAAACAAATCGGTGCAACGATAGAGACGCAAAACTACGCCGCCGAGATTCGCCTGCGTGCCGAACGGAGACTGGGGGAGATGCTGAAGGATAGTCCGAAGCAGGACGGTGCGAGAGGAAGAAGTGGAGGAGGGACACGGGGTTCCAAAAAAGAACCCCAAGTAAACGCACCCCCTACCCTTTCCTCTATCCACATCAGCAAGAAAGAAAGTAGCAGGTCACAGGAGTGAGGTTCCCAGGTGAAAGGTTGGTTACTTGTATACCTCCAAGGTTTAATCAATCGGCCCCGCCTGGGTGCCTCCTCCTCTCAAATAAGGAGACCTTCATAGGTGGTTAACATTATAGAAGCCATTCAGGATTCAAACCTCCTGGGCGGTGTATTCAAGAAATTGGACACATGGTGCTCCTGGATCGTGGCGCTGAAAGCAATCTTTGCCCTTCCATTAAGCGAAGAGGACCTTATCCTATACCAGAAGTGTACGGGAAGGCAGATCGTGCCTCAGAAGCCGTTTAAAGAAGTCTATTTCGTCGTTGGCAGAAGAGGCGGCAAAAGTTTTATCTGTGCCATTATCGCGGTCTTTCTTGCTATCTTCAAGGATTTCTCCCCCTACCTGGCCCCGGGTGAGCGCGGTACTATCATGATCGTGGCTGTGGATAGGAAGCAAGCAGGGATTATACTTCGGTACATCAGGGCAATGCTATTTTTTCCTCTCTTCAGGAAGTACATTGAAAATGTGAAGCAGGAGGAAATTGAATTGACCAACAAGATCAATATCTCCGTGCATACATGCTCTTTTCGTGCTGTCAGAGGTTACACCATTGTTGCGGCAATCCTGGAAGAGTCTGCATTCTGGAGAGTAGAAGGCGCTAACCCTGATCATGAGATCTACACTGCTTTAAAACCCGCCATGATGACAATACCGGAAAGTCTGTTACTTTCAATCTCTACCCCATACTCAAAACAAGGCTTACTCTGGGAAAACTACCGTGAATTTTTCGGTACAGAAGATGAGGAAGTCCTTGTCTGGCAAGCCTCATCTCTTTTAATGAACCCCAGCCTATCAACAAAGATGATAGAGAAGCAAAGGGCGAAAGATCCTCAAGCGGCCAAGGCAGAATGGGACGGTGAATTTCGTGAGGATCTCGAACAGTTCCTATCTCTTGAGATAGTTGAGAGGTGTGTTATTCCTGGCCGGGTTGAACTACCTTATCTTGACAAATTCTCTTACTCTGGTTTTTGTGATCCGAGTGGTGGGGGAGCTGATAACTTTACCCTCTCTATCGGTCATCAAGAAGATGAGAAGATGATTCAAGACCTATTGCGGGCAACGAAGGGGGAT
Organism: Pseudomonadota bacterium; assembly: GCA_026388815.1. Taxonomy (GTDB): domain Bacteria; phylum Desulfobacterota; class WTBG01; order JAPLJA01; family JAPLJA01; genus JAPLJA01. The sequence goes on along the minus strand of JAPLJA010000031.1, from coordinate 4,622 downwards.
CCTTATCAGATTGTAAAGGAGTACGCTGGTATCTTGAAGAAGTACCATATCAATGAGGTGTCGGGTGATCGTTACGCCGCCGCCTGGGTAAGTGAGGCCTTTCAAAGAGCGGGGATCAATTACCAGCCCTCTGAATTCAATAAAAGCGAGATTTACCTTGAAGCTTTACCCTTCCTCAATGCCGGCATGACCGAGCTTCTTGATTCGCGGGAGCTGGTAAAGGAATTGATTCAGTTGGAGAGGCGCCGGGGATCTTCCGGGAAGGATATCATTGATCATCCTAAAAGCATTGGAGGGGGTGTGCCCCATGATGATCGTGCAAATGCTACCTGCGGCATGGTTGTTCTATGTCAAGGCGGGGGCGCCGGTCCCGGTCTCTTCTTTGCCGGGGGACGGGGTTAACAGAGAAATTAAACGGAAGGAGTAAGTCAATGACAGAAGAACAGAAAGAAATGAACGAAATCGAGGTTGAAGGGATCTTGATCAAACCCTGGACGTTCGGGCAGTTGGTAAGTCTTAAACCAACTTTTCAGGAGATCTCTGTGGAGCTCAAGAAATCCGGGATTACCGGATTGAATTTAAAGGATAACCTTGTTGAATGTGGACTGATAGCCAATGATTTTAGCTTAGGAGTTAAGTTTTGGTAGATTTTAAGGTAGAGGAGGCGTAATCACTCGGCCGGGAGACCGAAAAGTGTTAAATGACATCCCAGACATCGGTTGTTTTATGGCTGTGCGTGCAAGACCCCCTCAAATTAAGGCGATCGGCTCCGGGATAGTGTCTTTCTACCTTTTAGAAGAAAGGAGGGCGTTCATTGGGAAAAAATCAATTCATGTCAGTTAATGAAGTGGCTTTGACCTATGGTGTCTCCCAGAAAACCATTTACCGGAGGATCTGGGCTAAGGCAATTCCCGCTTTCAAGATCGGGGGCCGGGGTCAGTGGAAAATTGCCAGGGTTGATATTGAGTGGTTAAGGCAATAATTTTTTTCTCTTCACTGTCCAAAGGTGTCCAAAGAAAGAGCTTGACAACTTTTTTTGATCGGCATAGAGTGAAAATGTGTGTAAGGTTAAAACGATGTTTTTTTTAGGTCACAACCATAGCCGTCTTAGTCTTGCGGAAGGAACCTTGCCAAAAGCATCGTTGCCTTACACACACCGCGGGGTTAGGACGGCTTTTTTGTTAGGGAAAGGAGATGAGAGAGATGGGAACTATCAAGAGCGATGAAATGACTGAAAAAGATATGGACGTTCCTGAAATGTTAGAAGAATTGATCAATGATAGAGGATTTAAATTACCTCTATTTTTCGTCTGCATCTCAACAAATGGACGCATGACATACGGAAGATATGATGCATCAAGAGTTAGTGACGAGCTTATCGACACAGTTCTTTGTGAATATATGCCTGAAAAAGAATTTGTGCTTCCTGCTAATCTCTTGATTGTAGATTCTTCCGGGGAATCTGCACGAATTGTATTATCGACGGTGCCACCAAGTTTTCATTGAGAACATTTATTTGGCCGTAAGGCCAGAAGGGGGACATTATGAAGGCAAAAAAGAAGGTAAAGAAACAGAGGTATAGCAAAGAGGAGCGAGATGTAGACAACATTTTCCGAAAAAAGGGAGAGAGTCCTCAAGATGCTCTTAAGAGGATCATTACCAGAGAACATCAACGGATCGTCGAGAAGGAAAAAAAGGATCTTACCGCTGCCCTGGCAAAGGTTGTGCCTATCGAAAAGAAGGAAGGAATTCAGGTTAAAGGCAAAGGGGAGGAAAGGAAGTATATTGATAATTCCTGTGGTAGGGAAACAGAAATTGAGTATAACTCCAGAGAGATAGAGGATCTCCTGGCGCATGAACTCTGGTTCCCTATTGAGGGCCTCTTTAAACTCGGCGAAGAACTCGGGATGGATGATGAAAAAGTTTTTGGCTTCATGGAGGCCGGAGAAAGCCTATTGAGGGAAGCGAAACAAGAGGCTCAAGAAATCTGTGAACTCATTGAAAAGCATGTGGGGAAGATCGAGATAGATTTTAGAGATTATCACAGCGGGATTGACAAACAGGATAAGTTAGGTATTGCCCTTACGCCGGTAGCGCAGGCAAAAGAGGCGTGAGAAAGGGGGGGGTGAAAAGTGAATTCTCTCAGGAAAGAATTTGAATTTGTTCAAAAGACATTCTTCCCGTATTTAAAAGGATGGAGGATCCGAAATATAAAAAATTATCAATGGAAAGCCGGTTGTTTAATAGAAAAAAAGATGATTGTTATTCGTGACGTTTCCGAAGATCAAATTGAAAGATATGAATTAATGATCCATGAATTAGCCCATTCATCAAGGTTAGGGCATGCAAAAAAGTGGACAAAGTGCATGTTAAAAGTAGCTGAAAAAGCACAAAATATTGGAATGAATGAAATAGCCAAAGCAATAAAAAAAGATGTTGAGCTTTGTCAAAAAGGTGAACGTCAACGTGAAGGACCATTGGAGCAGGTAATTTCTGATCTTGTGGGAGATTGGGCTTGGGAGACTGCGGGAGAAAAAATAAATTTTATGAAAATAATTAGGAGCGCTGCATTTGAGTGTGGGTTAACGTTAAAAGAATTGCGAGAGAAAAAAAGATTATATTTAAAGTTAAAAAAAATATTTAAAGATACAAGGTTCCTTTATAGCCATAGCCTGCAAGGAAGAACGGAGATGGGGAAGAAAGGGGGTGAATAGGATGATTCTTTCATATCAGGACTTGGGAGAAGAACGGCGGCACAGGATCAAGGCCGAAATTACAACAGAACACCCAGCTTCAAGTTACGGTCAACCGGTTATTGTGCTGGAAGATGGGGACGCATTGGATTTATTCTCATGGACTGCCCTGGGGTATCAAGTTGTCAGAGCGAGTAAAAAGGAAATGGCGGCACTTGCTAAGATGGGTCTTGTCTAATGCGGATAGAAAGGGGGTCTTGAAATGGCACTATTAGCTGAATGTCCAATTTGTCATAAGAAGCAATCCACAAAAAACAAACTCTGTAAATGTGGAGCGGACCTTGACAGACAGAAACGATCAAAAAAGATGAAGTATTGGATTGCCTACCGGCTGCCCCTGCTTCCCGGGGAGAAAAAACGAAAGCAATGCCGGGAAATGGTGGGAAATTCGATTGAAGAAGCCAGGGATGCAGACGGTAAGCGGAGGGGTCAGAAAAGGGAAAACCGGATCTTCGACATTAAGCCAGAAGCCAAGATGAGTTTCAACGAACTGGCGAAGTGGTATCTTGACCTTGAAAAGGTCAAAGCCCTTCGTTATTACCCCTCACTTAAAATTTACCTAAAAAACTTCAATGCGGAATTTGGGACCTACATAGTAAATCAGATTAAACCACTTGACCTGGAGAATTACCAGGCAAAGCGAAAGGTAACAGGCCGGGCGGACGCCACTATTGATCAGGAAGTGGGAGCTGCGAGGGGAATGATTAACAAGGCGTTTGATAACGACATGGTGGGCGGAGATACCTTAAAGATCTTCAAGAAAATTAAGAAGCTGCTGAAAACAAATGCCAATGCACGAAAGAGGATTCTCACGCTGAATGAGTTTAAGGCAATCATGGATCACCTACCCTCTCACGCAAAGGGGATATTTTCTACTGCCTTTTATAGCGGTATGCGCTCCGGTGAGATATTATCTCTCACTTGGGATAAAGTGTCCCTTAAAGAACGTTACATAAGACTTGAGGCCAATGATACGAAGAACAATAAGCCGCGCCTCATTCCGATCATGGATGATCTTTACGATCTCCTGAAACAGATTCCAAAGGCTCTCCACGACAACCATGTCTTTCTCTTTAAGGGAAAGCCGGTCAAGAGCATCAAAACATCTTTGACCAATGCCTGTGAAAAGGCAGGTATTCTTTTCGGAAGATCGGTGAAGGATGGTGTTATCTTTCATGACACACGCCATAGCTTCAATACCTACATGAGGAAGGCGGGAGCGGCTGAATCAGTGATCATGGATATTACAGGACACTTAACCCGGTCCATGTTCGATCGATACAACACGATTGATATGGATGATAAAAGGCAAGCGGTCAACATACTTCAGGGCTTTTTTCGCAACGGCTCCGCAAATGTTGACCAAAACGTTGACCAAGTGGTAAATTTCAATGATAAGGGTATTGCCAATCTCTCTACTGATGAGCATTTACAAGGGATAGGCAATGCGGATGGGCTTCAATCCAATAAAAAAGGGCTTGCATCTCTGCAAACCCTTGATATTACTGGTGAGCCGCGCGGGGATCGAACCCACGACCACTTGATTAAAAGTCAAGTGCTCTACCAACTGAGCTAGCGGCCCTTCTTCGCTTTTCCAGTATGAACTTTTTTAAAAGGATTTTCAAGCAGGATGGTCTGCTTTCGCTCGTTCCCTATTGAAACGAGCATAATCTTCGCACCAATCAGTTTTTCAATCTCCCTGACATATCTCTTCGCATTTCGGGGGAGCTTTTCGACTTGCTTTACAGCACTAATATCCTCAGACCAGGTATCCATTTCCTCATAGACGGGCTTACACTCCTGCCAGATACGAAGGCTGGATGGAACTTCGCTGTATGTCTTCCCCCTGAAACGATAGCCGGTACAGAT
>JAPLJA010000296.1 GCA_026388815.1 Pseudomonadota bacterium | reverse complement strand
AGGCAGGTCTAAACCAGCAGAAATTTTTTACAACAAAAGCACGTTTAATCACTCTTCTTCAATGATTGCTTCGGTAGGGCAAACATCCATGCAGGTACCGCACTCTGTGCAGATTTCCTGATTGATCACATAGGCCTCTTCGCCTTCCTCAATTGCACCTGCCGGACATTCTTCAGCACATGTGCCACATGCCACACATTCCTCTGTTATCCGGTAAGCCACGTTATCACCTCCTTCTCAGTGCTAAAACTCTAAGATCTCCTTTTCTTTCGCTGTCTTTATCCCGTCGCTCTTTTTTATCCACTCATCGGTGACCTTCTGGACTTCCTCCTGGAGGCGAAAGAAATCATCCTCGGAGATCGTCTTATTCTTTTTAATATCCTTTAACTTCTCATTTATATCTCTCCGATGATTCCGCAAGGCAACTTTAGAATCTTCCACCATCCGTGACACCACCTTGACCAGTTCTTTCCGCCTCTCCTCGGTGAGCATGGGGATGTTAATCCGGATAATCTTACCGTCATTAACGGGAGGCAGACCGAGGTCAGACCGTAAAATGGCCTTTTCAATATCTCCTATTGCTTTGGTATCCCATGGCTGGATAGTAATCAGGCGGCTCTCCGCCGTTGAAACGGTAGCCAACTGGTTGAGCGGGGTTAACGTACCGTAATATTCCACCCTGACACTGTCGAGGAGTGAAACCGACGCCCTTCCGGTTCTTACCTTGTTGAGTTCCTTCTTAAGGGAATCAAGGGTCTTGTCCATACAACTCTTGAGTTCTTTGATCACGTCTTCCTGCATATCCCTATCCTCTCATGATTGTTCCTATTTTTTCTCCCATCACCACCCTCTTGATATTCCCACTGGTGGTAACGTTAAAAAGGACGACAGACATTTTATTATCCCTGCAGAGGGTAACAGCAGTGGCATCGATTGCCTTGAGATTCTTATTGAGGAATTCCAGGTAAGATATTTCCTGATACTTCGTAGCGTTTTTATCTATCAGGGGGTCGGCGCTGTAAACCCCGTCAACCTTGGTTGCCTTCATCATCACCTCAGCACTGATCTCCATTGCCCTTAAGGATGCAGCAGTGTCGGTCGAGAAATAAGGGTTGCCGGTACCGGCGGCAAAGATTACTACCCTTTTTTTCTCCAGGTGACGGATCGCCCTCCTCCGGATATATGGTTCGGCAATCTGGCGCATCTCAATGGCGGTCATTACCCGAGTAGGTACGACCTTTCTTTCCAGCGCATCCTGGAGTGACAGGCTGTTAATCACCGTGGCTAACATTCCCATGTAATCGGCTGATACCCGGTCCATCCCCTGGGCAGTACCGGAAATACCGCGGAAGATATTGCCTCCCCCCACGACCATCCCGATTTCTACCCCGACTTCAACGATCTCCTTAATCTCTTCAGCAATCTGTTCTATCACCGCAGGGCTTATGCCATACGCCTGATCTCCACTGAAGACCTCTCCGCTCAATTTAAGTAAAATTCTCCGGTAGATGGGTTTCATAAAAAAGGCTTCAACCGTTTCCGGGATTTTCACCCAACTGGTATCTCACAAAACGCCGGAGAGTAATATTCTCCCCAAACTTGGCAATGTAGTTTTTAATAAGGCCCTCGATTCTGATGTCCGGGTCCTTCACAAAAGCCTGCTCCAGGAGACATACCTCTGAGAAGTATTTCTCCAGCTTCCCTTCTACGATCTTCTCGATGACCTTGTCCGGTTTACCGGTGCCTTTTGCCTGGGCACGATAGATCTCCTTCTCTTTTTCCAGGATTTCCACAGGGAGGTCTTCCCGTTTGACGCATATCGGGTTGGTAGCAGCAATCTGCATGGCCAGGTCTTTAGCCAGCACTCCAAAGTCACTGTTCTTGGCAACAAAATCAGTTTCGCAGTTTATCTCGAGGAGCACACCAAGTCTTCCTCCTGGATGAATATAGGATACGACCAGGCCTTCTCGCGTAATCCTCCCCACCTTTCTGGATGCGGTGGCAAGACCCTTCTGTCTTAAAAAGTTTATAGCCTTCTCCATATCTCCATTGCTTTCCGTCAGGGCCTTTTTACAGTCCATCACGGCAGCATTCGTTTTTTCCCGTAACTCCTTCACCATCGATGCAGTTATTTCCATGGATACGATTACCCCTTTCCTTTAAATCTTACGCATCTCCGCTTTTTTCCATTGCTTCAAGAGATACTTCTTCCGCCTTCTTTTCTTCTACCTGGAAACTCTCCTGATAGCGTTTTGCACCCTCCATGCAGGCATCGGCAATCTTCGCAGTAAAAAGCCGTATCGCCCTGATTGCATCATCATTACCGGGGATTACAAAGTCTACATCCTCAGGATCGCAGTTCGTATCGACCAGGCCTATGCAGGGGATACCCAGTCTCCGGCACTCTGCAGCAGCAATCTTTTCTTTCTTGGGATCTACGATAAAAACAACCCCTGGCAGTTTCTCCATTTCCTTGATCCCACCCAGGGTTGACTCCAGCTTCTGCAACTCCCGATCCAGTTTCAATACCTCTTTCTTGGGTAAGTTGTTAATACTCCCGTCAGCTTTCATAGCCTCAATTTTCTTGAGGCGGGCGATACTCCTCCTGATGGTTCCAAAATTCGTGAGCGTTCCTCCCAGCCAGCGGTTGTTCACATAGAACATGTTACACCGCTTTGTCTCTTCTACGATTGAGTCCTGCGCCTGCTTTTTTGTCCCTACAAAGAGTGCGCTTTCCCCGCGGGAAACTGCTTCTACCACAAAATCATAGGCCTCTTTAAAGAGGACCACGGTTTTTTGAAGGTCGATAATGTAG
>JAPLJA010000089.1 GCA_026388815.1 Pseudomonadota bacterium | reverse complement strand
GCTTATCTCCTCCTCAAGGGAAGGCTCGGCTGTTGATTTGTACGTGGTGTGTTTGTCCATATAGACGCTCAGGGGGATACCATGCTTCAGGATATACCGTTTGAAGCTGTCCATGGCAGGGATGGTGCCTTCATATTCATATGCACAGATATGGTGTCAGGTCTTGACATTTGACATTAGCTTTTAAAGTGAGGTAAAACCCCCATCATGGGAAGGCCACTCAGGATAGAGTATCCAGGTGCTCTCTACCATATCACGAGCAGAGGCAACGAACGAAAGAAGATATTCCTTGATGATGCAGACCGGAACAGCTTTCTGGAAATACTCAAGGATTATCACGACCGATATGGAATCCTCATCCATAGTTACGTCATAATGAATAACCACTACCACCTCATCCTCGAAACACCACGATCAAACCTCCTGAAGGTGATGCACGGCATCAACGGGAGATACACTGGGTATTTTAACCGTAGATATAAACGGACAGGCCACCTCTTCCAGGGGAGGTACAAAGGGATACTGGTGGAAAAGGATGCCTATCTCCTTGCATTAAGCAGGTATGTCCATCTCAATCCTGTAACGGCAAAGGTGGTAGAAAAGCCTGAACAATACAAGTGGAGCAGTTATCCAGGGTACATGGGGAGAGAGAATAGACATGGGTGGGTGGAGTACTCTTGGGTGCTCTCTCAGTTCAGCAATGAAATCCACGTGGCGCAAAAGGAATACCGGAAGTATACAGAAGAAGTCTTGCAAAAGAAAATGGAAAACCCATTCACAGGTCTTCATGGTCAGGTGGTACTTGGCGGTGAGAAATTCATCCAGAAGGTAAAAGGGATGCTCAAAGGGGAACCTTTAAGCCATGAGATAATCGAACGCAAGAGGCTTACAGATACCCCACACCCGGATGAAATGATTAAGATAGTTGCACGGGCATGTAAAGTGAAAGAAGAAACCATAAAAGATACAGGGAATAGGAATAACGTGGCGAGGAAAATAGCAATCTATCTTGTTCAGCGGTATACAGGACTTAGTAATAATGAGATAGGGACGTTATTTGGAGGGATTCATTACAGCGCTGCGAGCAAGGCATGTGCACGGTTGAGGCAAGAGATGACACATAACAAAGGATTATCGAAACTTATTGAGGAAATTGAGTCAAATGTCAAGACCTGACACCTTTCCTCGGTCTTGTACAAGGGAGCTTACTGCGCCCAAAGGAGGGTGATCTGCTGGTTCGTCCCTACCATTAACCTTTTATTTCTCTCCTAATCTCCTCCCTCCATTTACTGAAAAACTTTCTTAGTTCTTGCATACTGCAGGGGCGGATGAGGAGGTGCATATCCGGTGAGTTGTCTGGATAAGTGTCGATCCTTCCGATGGCGACTCCCAGCCAGTAAAGGTCAAAACCGGGGTCTTTCATAGCGGCCTTTTCAATAAGCTCCTCTTTGGTGAAATGTTCCTTGACTAAAAAAAAGAGGTCAATGAAATCCCTCAATGCAGCCCTGCTAAAAAGAGAAAGAAGTTTATTGGTAGCGATGTCAATCAGGCTATCAACTTTCGCGCCTGAAATTGCCGTGACCTGAGATGGCTCTTCAAATCTGAAAGGGGAATCAAGGGTAATGTGGATTATTGTCGAGTCCGTGCCAGAACCCACAGAAAGTTCTACAAACGAATGGAATCCTCGTGCCCTATCAACTTTGAACTTCTCTTCCTCTAAGGTTGATGCGAGCCTTCTGCTGAAGGGATCAATAAGATTCTCGACACTGGTAAAGAAGTCAAGGTCGTTACTCCTTCTATGCTTGAGAAAGAAGGCGGAGAGCGCTGTTCCACCTGTCAGGTAAAAGGCCTCACTGTCAGGGAGACTGCTAAAAAGGGTGAGTATCCTGTTCTGAAGACTCGTGAGTATCTCCAAACCCTTCCTCCCAGAAACTCTTCACCTCATGTGGCAGAAAGTTTTGAATACGGTAAAAAGAGTTCTTGAAATCTATAGGACTAACAATCCTTAAAAGAGCCCTGATATCAGAAGAATTCCCTCTCGTAAGGACCTGCTGGACATAAATGTCCAGATAGGATTCATCGGCTAGGTCGAACTCTGTACCCTCTTTCAGGAACCAGAAAAGTCTTTTTTCAACAGTGGTCTTCATTTCTCAACACACGTGTAAATGGATCAAAATTAATATAATACTCAAGGTTAGATTATCCTTTGACTCTTGAGTATGTCAAGGGTTTTGTCGGATACTATTGACAATTGCGCACCAGTTTGCGTAGTATAATATCAGGGTGATGAGTGATTGCCCGTTAGGTGAAGATGTGGTTCAATGTTCAATTTACAGCACGCATTGAGGAGGGAAGTATGTATCTTACCGAAACCTGAGAAAGAAATGCCCGTTGAGCAGCAGAGACAGATACTGAGAGATCAGGTGGCAAGCGCCCAGATCAACCTCTATTTTGACCTGAAAAAGGTTCTCGGAGAAAAACAGGGAGTAGAGATTTTTAGAAAGCTCTACGATGAGGGTATACAGCGGATCAGAAGCAGATTCCCCGGCGGGAAAGTGCCTGTCGGAGAGTTGATGAAGAGGGAACTCGTAAGTTTTCCGGTCCTGGGATTTGAACTCGCCGTTGAGCATCAGGTGGAAAATGGTGAAGATGTTTATTGCGAGCACGTGACCAAGTGTCCCTTCCTGGAAACGGCAAAAAAGATGAATGTGCCTGAAAGTCCCTGTGACTTTCTCTGTAATTACGACGTGGAGCTTGCGGTAAAAGACAAGAGAGGAATATGGGAAATCCGTTCGAGGATGGGTGACGGCAAGGGAGAGTGCCAGTTCAGGATCAGAGAATGGAAAGACGAATAGGGTGGATTGAGGTTTCTGAAAAACAGGATTCCTCGTTGCTCAACAATCCGCCTGAGGCGGAACAATTCTAAAGGGCGGGTTAAAACCCGCCCCTACACGGAACCCTGTTTTCGACTTTTTCGGAGATCTGATTTGACAGCACAGATGACGAAGAAGATTGAAGTCCTCTTGGAATTTGTTGAAGAGTATATGAAGTTAAATACGTGAAGAGACTGCTCTTTCCGATTCTTACCTATCTCAATTTAGCAATCCTTGTATTCCTGGTCCTGCTCTTCGTCTATAATCAGCTTAGCGCAGTTGAGACGATCGTCATCTACTTCCTCTTTTTTTTCTTGATCCGTTTCATTATCCAGCGGTTTTGTTCAACAGAGCAAAAGGCTCAGAGGCGTCAGCAGGTAAATAACATTAAGAAATATTAAAGATTTTTTCACTTGCACCTCTTTTACAGTATTGTATAATTTCCGATTCGAGATAGAGAAGTTGCTTTATCGGGAGAGTGACTATGGCACAGGATGATATCAATATCGAAAAACATTTTGAGGAGATTCACGAGAGGGCAAACCGAATCTTTGCGGAGATGTGGGAGATGAGCCGCCCTGTGCTGATGATGCCTGAGCAGGTCTGGAAACCAGCACTGGATATTTATGAAACTGAAGATGCGGTAATGGTGGTGGTTGAGGTAGCCGGAATGAAGAAGAACGAGATTGAGGTTACCATGGACAGGGATATACTCACCATTTTCGGTGACCGGACTGAAAATATCCCTCATAAAACAAGACTTGAGCAAATGGAGATCAACTATGGGAAATTTCAGAGAAAAGTTAAGATTTTTATACCCATAGACAGGGATAAAATAAGTGCCACTTATGAGGATGGTTTTTTAAAAATAGCACTCCCCAAGAAAAGAGAAGTTTATCGCTCGATTAAGGTAACTCCAGATTGATGTGGGAATAAAGAGATGCTGAAAAAAGGGAAAGCGAACAGCAAGGCAACAACCGAGAGTAAAGAAGCAGAGGTTACCACTTACCGAGATCTTCCGGTCCTTCCTCTCAAGGAAGTGGTCCTGTATCCCAAGATGGTTCTCCCCCTTATGGTGGGAGATAAAAACTCGATCAGGCTCATTAACGATGCCCTGGTGAAGGACAAGACCATTGCCATGGTTGCAATCAAAGAGGGTGAAGTAGAAGAGGTAAAGCCTGAGACCCTCTTCGGCATTGGCACGTCGGCTGTTATCCTGAAGATGGTAAAGATTTCGGAGGATCTGGTGCGGCTCCTCGTGCAGGGAGTCAACCGGATACAGATAGAGGAGTATGTACAGACCAGCCCTTACCTGCGGGCGAATGCAACGGTACTCGAGGATAAGGGCAAGAGAAGTATGGAGATTGATGCCCTGATAGTGAGCATCAAGGGGCTTTTTCAGAAAGCACTTGAGCTTGCACCCCATCTCCCGAGCGAGGTGGGAGTGATCGTGATGAACATTGATGACCCGAGCACCCTCGCCGATCTGATTGCCTCCAACCTGAACATAACCGTGGTTGAGAAGCAGGAGGTGCTGGAAGCGCTTGACATTAAGGCCAGGCTGGAAAAGGTATACCAGCTCCTGAATAAAGAGTTTCAGATCTTAGAGCTGGGGAGCAAGATTCAGAACCAGCTCAAGAGCGAAATGGATAAGACGCAGCGGGACTATTATCTGCGGGAGCAGCTCAAGGCTATTCAAAAAGAACTGGGCGAGACCGACGAGCGCACGGTAGAGATCGAGGAACTAAGACAGAAGATCAAAGATGTAAAGATGCCCGAAGAGGTTGAAAAGGAAGCGAATAGGGAACTGGACCGCCTTGCGAGAATTCCTCCAGCCGCCGCTGAGTATACGGTAGCCCGTACCTATATTGACTGGCTCATTGAGATTCCGTGGTCAAAGAGCACTGAAGACAACCTGGATATTAGTGTAGCGCAGAAGGTCCTGGATGAAGACCACTACGACCTCGAGAAGGTAAAAAAGAGGATTCTCGAGTATCTCGCTGTCCGGAAACTCAAGTCTGACATGAAAGGTCCTATCCTCTGTTTCGTTGGACCTCCAGGCACAGGAAAGACTTCTCTCGGCAAGTCAATTGCCCGGGCCCTGGGCAGGAAGTTCATCCGTATCTCCCTGGGGGGCATCAGGGATGAAGCAGAAATCCGCGGTCATCGGAGAACCTATGTAGGCGCCCTTCCGGGCAGGATCATCCAGGGGATAAGGAAATGTGGCTTTAACAATCCCGTATTCATGCTCGACGAGGTGGACAAACTGGGAATGGATTTCAGGGGTGACCCATCGTCTGCCCTCCTTGAGGTGCTCGACCCGGAGCAGAACAACGCCTTCTCAGATCATTACCTTGAGGTACCCTTTGACCTCTCACGGGTGATGTTCATCACTACTGCCAACATCCTCGATCCGATACCGCCAGCCCTGAAAGACAGAATGGAGGTACTGGATCTGCCCGGTTATACGGATGATGAAAAGCTGATGATAACCAGGAAGTACCTGATTCCCCGACAGGTGGAAGCCCACGGGCTGAAGGCGGAAATGGTCAGCTTCACCGATGAAGCCATACGGAAGATTATCCAGGATTACACCCGGGAGGCAGGGTTGAGAAACCTTGAACGTGAGATTGCTTCTGTCTGCCGGGCAATTGCGAAAGAGATGGCAGAAGGCAGGGATCAGATGGTGAGTGTCGTGCCGGAAATGATTCATTCATTCCTGGGACCGACAAGGTTCCACCCCGAAGTTGCAGAGCGGACATCAGAACCGGGTGTGTCGACCGGGCTCGCTTGGACACCAGCCGGAGGGGATATCATATTCATCGAGGCAACCAAGATGAGAGGAAAGCAGTCTCTCATCCTTACCGGCCAGCTGGGAGATGTGATGAAGGAATCTGCTCAGGCGGCTTTGAGCTACGTCCGTTCCAAAGCACTTTCTCTGGGGATCCCTGAAGACTTTTTTGCGAACTTCGATATCCACCTCCATGTCCCTGCCGGAGCCATACCAAAGGATGGTCCCTCTGCCGGAGTTGCCATGTTCACTGCCCTGGTTTCCCTTTTTACCGAAAGACCGGTTAAGGTTGATGTAGCAATGACCGGAGAGATAACCCTGCGGGGGCGAGTGCTCCCGGTGGGTGGGATTAAGGAGAAAGTCCTCGCTGCCAAGCGGGCAGGTATTAAGACCGTGATACTTCCCAAAGAGAATGAGAATAATCTGGAGGAGATCCCTCCCCAGATTAAAGAGGGAATGAAGTTTATCCTCGTGGAAGAAATGGAAGAGGTTCTCATGCACGCCTTGAGCGGAGAAGAGGTGCAGGTATAGAAACAGAAACGCTTCCCTTCAATTTTGGGGGTCTTGGGAGAGAATTCTCCTCGTGGGAGAAGGCGAAGGTGGTAATTATTCCTGTCCCGTATGATTCTACCACTTCCTATCTTCCAGGTACAAGGAGAGGCCCTCTATCTGTTCTCGAGGCTTCGACTCACATGGAATTATTTGACGAGGAGTTAAGGAAGGAGACTTTCCGGATCGGCATTCACACCATGGACCAGGTTGAGATTACTGCTGCAGGTCCCGAACAGATGGTCGAGCGGGTTTCATCTGTTGTCCGCTCCTGCCTGAAGGGAGGCAAATTCCCGGTGATGATAGGGGGAGAGCACAGCCTGACCTTCGGGGCTGTGAAACCACTGAAGGAGAGACATGAGGGTCTCTCTGTTCTCCAGCTTGATGCTCATGCTGATTTGCGTAATGAGTACCAGGGAACCCCCTACAGCCATGCTTCAGTGGGGAGACGGGTGAAAGAGCTCTGCCCGTTAGTACAGGCAGGGGTGAGAAGCCTGAGCCAGGAAGAGTGGGATTTTCTCCCTGGTTCCGGAGTGAAAACCTTCTTTGCTCCGGAGACAAGAGAAAAAAGCGGATGGATTGATGACGTGGTTACATCCCTGACGGAAGAAGTGTATATCACCCTGGACCTCGATGTACTCGATCCTTCGATCATGCCTTCAGTGGGGACGCCGGAACCCGGGGGCCTGGGGTGGTATGAAGTCCTCGGTCTTTTACGAACGGTAATCCTCAGGAAACGGGTTGTGGGAATGGATGTCGTAGAGCTTGCTCCAATTCCCGGAAATACAGCCCCTGATTTCCTGGCTGCCAAACTGATTTATAGAATGATAGGGTATTGGGCAGAAAGATAAATGCGGAGTGCGGATTGCGGAATGCGGAATGAAAAACGGCTATCAGCTTACAGCTTTCAGCTTTAATTATTTTGGCGGAAAGCTGAGCGCTGAAAGCTGACAGCTTTATAGAGTGCGGAACGAGAAGAAGGGGGTTGAGAGCATGGTCGTGTGAGACGGAGGGCGTGAGGCGCAGGACGATACCGGTATATGGTTATATCGTCTCGCATCAAAGGCCTGACATCTCACAGACAAGAGAATATAAAAAAAAGAATAGGAGGAAAAAAAGGAGATGACACAGCTGGTACCCCGGGAAGTATTTTTTACCAAGGGCGTCGGGTATCACAGAGAGGAACTCCGGTCATTTGAGCTGGCTCTGCGTGATGCTGGGATTGAAAAGTATAATCTGGTACAGGTTTCAAGTATTCTTCCGCCAGGATGCAAAACCGTATCGAGGAATCGAGGGCTGACTAAGATGGTGCCGGGAGGGATTGCATATTGTGTCCTCGCCCGGTGCAGTTGCAACGAGCCTCGCCGGCTGATCGCAGCTTCCATCGGGTGTGCCATTCCGACAGATAAGAATGCCTATGGATATTTGAGCGAGCACCATGCATACGGCCAGAACGAGAAGGAGGCTGGTGATTATGCTGAGGATCTTGCAGCAGCCATGCTCGCCTCAACCCTGGGTATAGAATTTGATGAGAACAAAAGCTGGGATGAGAAGAAAGAGGTCTACCGAATCAGCGATAAAATCGTCAAGACCGTGAATATTACCCAGTCCACGATTGTACCAAACAAAGTGGGATTTGCTACGGTCATAGCATCGGCTGTGTTCATATTTTAAAACCGGGTTTTTGAAAAGGAGAGATGTATATGTTTAACAACAAGATACCAAAAGACAGGGTTATCACCTATGCTACCCTCGTCGGTGTGGCTGTCTGTTCTTTGATTATCGGCCTGGTCGTTGCGTCCAAACTGAATTTCACACCCCTGTTGAATGCAGTGACTTCGAAGATCGAAGAGAAGAAGAACAATCAGGCCCCGACCGAAGATTTGAGGACATTTGTGGAGCTCGCCAAGGAGATGAAACCGACGGCGGTGAACATCAGCACATCAAAAACCATTAAGCGAAGAGAAATGCGGCCCTTCCGAAGCCCATTCGGAGAAAATGATCCTTTCGGGGATTTCTTTGGTGGTGATGACTTTTTTGACCGCTTCTTCGGACAGATGCCCAAGGAGTATAAACAGCGGAGCCTGGGTTCCGGTTTTATCATCGACGAAGATGGGTATATCTTAACGAACAACCACGTTGTCGAAGGCGCAGATGAGATCAAGGTCAGGCTTTCTGATAAGCATGAGTTTGATGCCAAGATTGTCGGTAAGGATCAAAAGACTGATATAGCCCTGATCAAGATCAAGTCCGCTCATGGATTACGCATAGCACGCCTTGGCGACTCTGAAAAGCTTGAGGTGGGAGAATGGGTGATGGCTATTGGTAACCCCTTTGGCCTGGAGCAGACAGTCACGGTTGGAATCGTAAGCGCCAAGGGGAGGGTCATCGGTTCCGGTCCCTATGACGACTTTATCCAGACTGATGCCTCGATCAATCCCGGGAACAGCGGCGGCCCCCTGATCAATGTGAAAGGCGAGGTGGTAGGAATCAACGCTGCCATTATTGCAGGAGGGCAGGGGATCGGGTTTGCCATCCCGATCAACATGGCAAAGAATGTTATAGCGCAGCTCAAGGACAAGGGAAAAGTGACGAGGGGATGGCTGGGAGTTGCAGTCCAGATGGTTACCCCGGAACTGGCCAAGTCCTTTGGCCTGAAAGAAGGAAAGGGTGCCCTGATAGCAGAGGTAACCAAAGGAGGGCCAGCAGAAGAAGCTGGACTTGAGCAGGGAGATGTAATCGTCGAGTTTGATGGCAAGGAGATCAGCGAGATGAATACCCTTCCCCGGATCGTTGCCGAGACACCGGTAGGTAAGAAGGTGAAAATGGCAGTGATCAGGAACGGAACCAGAAAAGAATTTTCTGTCAAGATAGCAGAACTGAGCGAAGAAAAGGAACAGGAGATTGCTGCCGGGAAGGAAACTGACAAACTCGGCATGGCAGTAAGCGATATAACGCCGGAGATGGCTGAGCGTCTCAATGTTCCTGCAGGTTCCGGGGTGGTGGTTACCGATCTCGAAGACGGAAGCTCTGCTGATGAAGCCGGCATCAAGAGGGGAGATGTCATCAAGGAGGTAAACAAGCAGCCGGTAAAGAACATGAAGGCATATAACCTGGCGATCAAAAAGGCACTCAAGGAAGAAAACATCCTCCTCCTGATCAAGA
This sequence comes from Pseudomonadota bacterium, assembly GCA_026388815.1. Taxonomy (GTDB): domain Bacteria; phylum Desulfobacterota; class WTBG01; order JAPLJA01; family JAPLJA01; genus JAPLJA01. Next base: position 15,848 of record JAPLJA010000089.1, on the reverse strand, counting down.
GGGGTAGGAGCTCAATCTATATCGTCCTGAAGCCGTGAGTTCAGAGGAGAGGAGAATAACCGTGAAAGAGGATCTCACCGTATTACTTGTTTCACCTGAAGTGGTGCCTTTTGCCAAGACCGGCGGGCTGGCAGATGTGGCCGGGGCTTTACCCCTGGCCCTGAAAGGGTTAGTGAACGAAGTAAGGGTCGTCCTTCCCCTCTACCTTGAAGTAAGGAAGAAGAACCTTCCCTTGACACCAGTGGCGCAGGATATCAGCGTAATGGTAGGCAGGTACAGGAGGGGAGGCACGGTTTATCAGACCGATTTGAATAAAGCAATAACGGTATACCTCCTGGAGAATGATACCTACTACGACCGGGATAAGCTCTACGGGACTTCGAAAGGCGACTATCACGATAATACTGAACGGTTCACGTTCTTCTGCAAAGGGGCCCTGGAGCTTTGCAGGAAAATAAATTTCCGGCCTGACATCATCCACTGCCATGACTGGCAGACCGCCCTGATACCAGCCTATCTCAAGACCATCTACAGGGATGATCCATTCTTTGCCAGGACTGCCACGGTATTTACCATTCACAACATAGGGTACCAGGGGCTCTTTGAAAAGGATGCAATGGAAATAACGGGCCTTCCCGCAGACGCCTTTACCGTGAACGGGGTAGAGTTCTACGGCAAGGTCAATTTCCTCAAGGCAGGGATTGTGTATTCCGAGGTCATCAACACGGTAAGTAAAAAATACAGCGAGGAGATTCAGACCCCTGAGTTCGGGTTCGGGCTGGACGGGATACTCAGATACAGGAGCCAGGACCTGTTTGGCATTCTGAATGGCGTTGATTATGATGAATGGAATCCGGAGAGCGACCGGTTCATTGCGGAAAAGTTCAGCCTGAAAAATCTGGCGGGCAAACGAGCATGCAAACTCGATCTGATGAAAGAATTCAAGATCTCCGATCAGTTCAGCAACTATCCCTTTGTCGGCGTTATTTCCCGTCTGGCAGACCAGAAGGGATTTGACCTCCTGGCCCAGATCATCAATGATATGATGAAGCTCAATCTGGTTTTCGTCCTCCTGGGCACCGGCGATCAGAAGTATCACGATCTCTTCAACAGGATTTCCAAGGAATTTCCTGGCAGAACCGGGATCAGGATAGGTTTCGATAACGCCCTTGCTCACAAGATTGAGGCAGGGTGCAACATGTTCCTCATGCCCTCACGGTACGAACCCTGTGGTCTCAACCAGATGTACAGCCTCAAGTATGGAACCATCCCCATCGTGCGCGCCACCGGCGGTCTGGATGATACGATCAAAAACTTTGAACCGAAGACCGGAAAAGGGAACGGGTTTAAATTCACTTCCTATGCCTCTCAGGATTTATTTGCAAAGATCAGGGAAGCGGTTGCAGTGTATGCTGATCAGAATGCGTGGATGCAGGTGACCCGGAATGCCATGAGTGCAGATTTTTCCTGGGGGGCTTCAGCTAAGCAGTATCGGGAACTCTATGCCAAGGCTCTCCTGAAGAGACAGGGGAAGGTCAGATAATACTCCCATGGTTTATAAATAGAATGATAAACGAGCCCCATTTTAAAGTGAAATGGGGCTTTACGGGCAGGTCACATAATCTGGCAATAGTATATTTCATGCCCTATTTCTCCAAACCCCCGTACTGCAGTTCACTTTTCAAGGTAAAGGAGCAACAACTATGAAGGACCTGAGCAAGGGAGAAATGGAAATATTACTGAACACCGTTGGTGACGGGGTACTTGCTTTCTCAAGCGATGACATTCCGTACTGTATCCCCTTTGGATTTGTTTATATCAATGGTGAGGTATATATCTCTCTTTTCCCGAAAGGGAGGAAATGGGAAATACTCACAAAAAATAAAAAGGTCTGTTTTACTGCCTTTACCTGGAACGAGGATCGCACCGAATGGGCATCAGTGGTGATTGACGGGAAGATGGAACTGGTGACAGACCTCAAGGAAATTGAGGCAGTGGTGAAGGCAAATATCGAAAAACTGGGTCTGGATCCTGACGCCTACCTTCCAAAGCGGATGGCGATGTATAAAAAGACGATAAATACCAGAGCCGCTCTGAAAATCTTCAGGATTGAGACGGAACGGATGGGCGGCAGAAAGATGAAATTTCTCATTCAGTAGAACGTTTATCCACCTGGAATGGAACAAGCAGAAAATTCTGAGGCTATGGAAGAAAAGAAAAACTACTTTCGCTGGGTAGTCCTGGTTTTACTCTTCCTGAATACGTTCTTCGTTTTTCTTGCCACCTATAGTATCCCGCCTTTGCTCAAGGAGATAGGAGCGGAAATTCCTTTAACGAAAGCCGGGATGGGGATGATTATGGGGATGATTACCATACCCTCCCTGTTTTTCTCCCTCATCGGGGGAGGTATTACTGACAAGGTTGGTGCACGATATGCCTTTGGTGTTGCGGTCCTGATCGTAGGAATAGCTGGGGCGTTCCGGTCAATTGCAGGTAGTGCATACGCTCTTGAGATCTGCATGCTCTTTATCGGGCTCGGAATGGCAACCCTTGGTCCCGTTTTCCCGAAGGCCCTGGCGATGTGGTTCCCGCCCCAAGAGTTTGCCATGGCGAACGGGATTTGTATGGTCTCAATGCCACTGGCACTCACCGTTGCTATGGGGACTTCAGCCGGTATACTATCGCCTGTCTTCGGAGGATGGCGAAACGTTATGGCAGTGCTGGGCGTTGCAAACGGTATAACGGCTATCCTCTGGATTGTCCTGTTCAGAGAGGGAAGACTTCATGAGGAATCTCGGGAGGGCAAGCAGAGTATTTTAGAGAACTTTAAAAAGGTGTTTAGGGTTAAGGATATCTGGTGGGCTTCAGTCTTTTACAGCCTTAACATGGTCGGTGTCATGTCGATATTTACTCTCCTTCCCCAGAGCCTGTCAGAGAGGGGCATGACTACCGCGATGGCGGGAATTTTCGTTGCCATCCTGACAGGAACAAACGCCGTCTTCAAAGTGGTGGGTGGAACGCTCTCAGACAGGACAGGGAAGCGAAAACCCTTTCTTTTCATCAGCAGCATTCTTCTGGGCCTCAGTATCCTTGGTTTCAGCTCTTTTACCGGCATACCCCTGATTGTTGCTCTGGTCATCGGCGGGGCTGCGATGGGAACAATCTCGCCGATTTTTATGGCGATTCTTGTGGAAACAAAAGGGATAGGGGCAGCATTAGCAGGAACCACCGTTGGATTGATCTTTATGGTCGGCAACGTATTTGGCTTTGTTGGACCGGTTGTTTCAGGCAAGCTGATGGATGTAACCGGTGCTCAATGGCCGGGATTCCTCTTCATGGGGCTTGCTTATATTCTTGCCTCATTCTTTATTCTTCCCGTGAGAGAAACAGGGAAGGGCAGAACAAAAAAACACGATTAACTGCAGGATTGCTCATTCCGCTGGATGCTGGCCTTCGGTGGTATCAGAGGGCGGAGAGTCTGTCGCTTCATCAGGCAGAGCGCTTTCTTCGACAACCTCGTCATATTCGGGAACGACGATACCCCGCCTTACCATAATGCTGTAGATAAGGTTTGAACGGAAGACGACATACCTCTGACTCGAAAGTGGGTTATATTTCCTCGAGTTCGGGAGAACCGCAGCAAGCCGTGAAGCTTCCCCAGGGGTAAGTGCGGAAGAAGGCTTCCCGTAGTAGTGTCTCGATGCAGCTTCGATACCGAATATCCCTTCACCCCATTCAACGACGTTGAGATAGATTTCCAGTATCCGTTTCTTTGAAAGAACTCGCTCCATTCTCAGAGTGATGAGCGCTTCAACCATTTTCCTGAAAGGGTTCTTTGAGGGTGAAAGGTAGAGGTTCTTTACAAGCTGCTGGCTTATGGTGCTGCCGCCGAGCTTGAACTTCCGTGCCTTGATATCTTTTTCTATCGCCTTCTGTATCGCCTCGTAATCAAATCCTTCGTGCCTCCAGAACTTATCATCCTCAGCTATGAGAACAGCCTTGATGAGATAGGGCGATACCTGTGAGAGGGGTACCCATTGCTGATATATCCTGTACTTTTTACCCTTCTCTTTCCACTCCCTTTCCCGGTAATCCATGAGAGCGGTTTTCTTGGGATTCTCTTTTTTCAGCCGCGATATATCAGGGATCAACACGGAATAGGCAAGGGAGAGGAAGACAATAATAATAAAAATAACTGCTGAGCGTTTTATATAAGTTCCTTTTGACATAACTTTCAGCTATCAGCTTTCAGCTTTCAGCTTAAATCCTCGAACCCATAACCCCGAATCCTTAATTCCCAATCCTCAATCCCGCTGGAACCCTGGAACCCTTGACCCCTGGAACCCTTGAACCCTGTTTTTCATATTAGCATAAATCCACCCCTGAAGAACGACAGATTTGCTATAGTGCACCGGCTGCAATTGTGATATATAGGATTTTAAAACTGACGTAAAAGTGCAATACTGGAGCTTAAAGTTTTCAAGGAGGTAATGTTATGAGTACTATTATCAAGATTCAAGGCAGGGAAATTCTCGATTCACGGGGCAATCCGACAGTGGAGGCAGATGTGCTCCTTGAGAGCGGATTTATGGGCAGGGCTGCGGTACCTTCCGGTGCTTCTACCGGTGAGCGGGAAGCCATAGAACTCCGTGACGGTGATAAGAAAAGGTTTCTCGGTAAAGGGGTAACCAGGGCCGTAGGCAATATCAATACTGTTATCAAAAAAGAAATTGAAGGCATGGAATCTTTAGAACAGGCAATTATTGACAGGCGCATGATAGAGCTGGATGGTACAGAGAATAAAAGCAAGCTGGGAGCCAATGCCATCCTAGGTGTATCGTTAGCCGTGATGAAGGCGAGCGCTGCCGAGCTGGAACTTCCCCTGTACCGGTACATCGGCGGTGTTAATGCCAGAACCCTGCCCGTGCCTTTGATGAATATTCTAAACGGAGGTGCTCACGCTGACAACAATGTGGACATCCAGGAGTTCATGGTTGTTCCCTGGGGAGCTAAGACGTTTGCCGAGGCAATCCGGATGGGTGCAGAAGTATTCCACAGCCTGCGGAGTGTCTTGAAAGGGAAGAAGCTGAACACCGGCGTAGGGGATGAGGGAGGATTTGCACCCAATCTCAGTTCGAATGAGGAAGCAATTGAGGTGATCATCCAGGCTATTGAGAAAGCCGGTTTCAAACCCGGTGAAGAAGTTGCCCTTGCCCTCGATTCGGCTGCCAGCTCATTCTTTAAAGACGGTAAGTATGTCATGTCTGCTGAGAAGACACCCGAGAAGAATTCTTTTGAAATGGTTGAATACTACTACCAGTTGATTACAAAATATCCCGTGGTTTCCATAGAAGATGGCCTGGATGAAAATGACTGGGAGGGATGGAAGATATTAAACAAGAAACTCGGGAGACAGATCCAGATCGTGGGCGACGATCTCTTTGTGACGAATACAAAACTGCTGAAAAGGGGGATCGAGGAGAAGGCTGCCAACTCAATCCTGATCAAGCTTAACCAGATTGGCACGTTGACGGAAACCCTGGAGACAATTGAGATGGCTAAAAAAGCGGGATTCACCGCTGTGGTGTCCCACCGTTCCGGCGAAACAGAAGACACCACGATCGCTGACCTGGTGGTTGCCTGCAATACCGGGCAGATCAAGACCGGATCAGCATCAAGGACAGACCGTATCTGCAAGTATAACCAGCTCATCCGGATTGAAGAGGAGCTGAGAAGTTCTGCGGTTTTCCTCGGCAAGAAGGCATTTTCAAAGAGTTCTTGATCGGGAATGAAATTCCAGATACGGGTTGCAAGAAAGAAAGATATGAAGAGCCTGTCTGGAGAAGCGCGAGAGAGCTTTCATGAAGAGCGCATGCAGATGGTGGAGCAGCAGCTCAGGCGAAGGGGGATTCATGACCAGAATGTGCTCGCCGCCATGGAAAAGATACCCCGCCACGTTTTTCTTCCCGTAGAATTCATCAGATCTGCTTATGATGACAGCCCGGTTACCATAGGAGAGGGACAGACTATCTCACAGCCTTACATGGTTGCCTTGATGACCCAGTGCCTCCAGGTGCACAAGGGAGACCGGGTGCTGGAGATCGGTACCGGGTCAGGATACCAGACAGCAATCCTGATGGAAGTGGGTGCAGAAGTCTATACCATTGAGAGAATGAAGCCGCTGGCTGAAAAGGCTGAGAAGAAGCTGAAAGACCTCGGTTATGATGCCTTCCATATACGGATTGGAGACGGGACTCTCGGATGGCCGGAGCAAGCTCCTTTTCAGGGGATTATTGTCACTGCGGCAGCACCTGAAGCACCGGAGACATATAAAGAACAGCTCTCAGAAGAAGGAGGACAACTGGTTATACCGGTAGGTTCACGCTATTCCCAGGTCCTCCATCGTATCACCCGGTTTCAGGACAGGTTTACTAAGGAAGAATTTACCCCCTGTGTGTTTGTACCTTTGGTAGGAAAATATGGTTGGAAGGAAGAGTATTGAGAAGTGCGGAATGCGGAATGTAGATTGCGGAATGAGAAAGACAGGAGTTAGAGAAGTGCGGATTGCGGAATATATAGACAGAAGGGGGGAACATTAAATGAAACTGTCATCCGTTGTGGATAGCCTGATAGAAAAGAATGAAAGCAAGATTGTCTTCCTGATTTTCGATGGCCTTGGTGGTCTGCCCATGGAAGGGGAGGGAGGTACTGAGCTGCAGGTTGCAAAGAAACCCCACCTGGATGAGTTAGCCGCGCGGTCAATCTGCGGGCTCCTTGATCCGCTATCTCCGGGCCTTACCCCGGGGAGCGGACCCGCCCACTTTGCCCTTTTTGGCTACGATCCCTTTGAGTATAATATCGGAAGGGGAATACTCGAGGCAGCAGGCATTGACTTCCCCATAACGGACAGGGATGTGCTGGCACGGATCAACTATGCCACGATAGACAAGAACGGTGTGATTGTTGACCGGAGGGCCGGGAGGATTGACACCAAAGAGAATGAGAGGATCTGCAAGAAGCTGCAAGAGAACATCAGTCTTCCTAATGTTGAGATTATGGTTGAGCCGGTGAAAGAGCACCGGGCAGTCCTGGTAATCCGGGGCGATAACCTGCATGGAGATATCGAGGACACCGACCCCCAGAGAGAAGGGTATGCCCCGCTGAAGCCCAGGGCAATGAACCAGGAGTCTGAAGCTACGGCCAGGCTGGTAGAAGATTTTATCAAAAAGGCTCAGGAAGTATTATCAGATGAAAAGAAGGCAAATGCCCTCCTTCTCAGAGGCTTTTCCAAACACCGGGGATATCCTTCCATGAAAGAAAGGTACGGTCTCAATGCCTTCTCCATTGCAACGTATCCCATGTACCGCGGCATAACACGGCTTCTCGGTTTTACCGTCTGCACAGAGGCAGCCACGATTGAAGATGAATTCAAGGCATTAAGAGAAAATTACGCAAAGTATGATTTCTTCTACCTCCATATCAAGCACACAGACTCACGCGGTGAAGACGGCGACTTCGACGGGAAGGTGGAGGTGATTGAAAAGGTAGATAAGTTGATTCCCAGGGTGACCTCCCTTAATCCTGACGTTCTGGTGGTTACCGGCGACCACTCCACGCCGGCAAAACTGAAAGCCCATAGCTGGCATCCCCTGCCCGTGCTCCTCTATTCTCAATACTGCAGGCCTGATGCGGTGAAACAGTTCGATGAGATAAATTGCATTCACGGAGGTCTGGGCAGAATGCTCACCGTGCACCTTATGACCGTCGCACTATCTAATGCGGGGAGGCTGGCCAAGTTTGGGGCGTAAATTAAAGGGAGATATTAGAAAAGAAGGAGCACTTTCGTCCTTTAATCTACCTTGTTCATAAAAAAAAGATTATTATTCTGCTGCAATATAATATTCATACAAAGCATAAGAAAGTGACGTTTTGCTGAAAATGCATGCGAAAAAACAGTGCGATAAAGTATGTTAGACGACGTTGATGAAAAAATCATTGCAGCAGTATAAAATATAAGTTAGCCGTACGCATGACATGTACAGACTCATCAATCAAAATATCGACCAGTTACTTGCCGCAATAAGCTACGACAGAGATGTGCAACCATATGTTTGGTTGATTCGCAATCTCGTTGGTGCGAATGTGGCCACCAGTGCAGAGTACCAGAGAGTTTATCGGCGATACTGGCAGCTCAATTCTGCAAGGCTAAGCGAAGATTTCTGCCAGTCATATTTTGCCTTGCTTGAAGAGTTAAAGCAGGCGTCAAACGCAAATGTGGAAACAGTAGCCCGACGTCTCTTGGAGGTGCCTACCCATGGCAATGGACGAGTGTCACTGCAATTCTCTTTTGGCAGCAAGCTTGTTCATATGCTGAATCAGCACCTTCCAGTGTATGACAGCATGGTGAAAGACTTCTACTTTCTGCCAACTGGGCCGGCAAAAGAGAAAACAGAAGTGAAACTCAAGCGGCTTCTGACATCATATGAATTTCTTGTCGCAGAATATACTCGCGTTCTGAGGAATGGAATTCTTGGTGATTCTATTGAACGCTTTCGACAAAAATTCCACTTGGGGCCGGAATACTCTGACAGCAAAGTCATTGATACACTGATATGGCGATTCGTCAGCTTTCTTAGAAACGGCGCAGTGAGAAACATAAACGTGGTGTACGGCTAACAACGGCGTGCAGCCTCAGCCAGCCGCTGACGCCGATCGTTAAGTGGTAAATGAAAAATGGTAAGGCGTATTTTCAATATAGGTTTTTGGGAACAATATATAAGGAACCACTTCATCAAGCAAATTGAATTATTAAACGAATCAATTCAAAATCGGCTCATCCCAACATTTGATACCATTGAAAAAGAAGCCGAGGAAATATCAGAAAAGGAATGGGATAGGTTATGCTCTTCGTGTTATTCACCAGATATCGATCCCGCAGATCTTGCCGAAAGAGCACAAGAGGCTGGTATAGACTATTACATGACGCTTTCAGGTATAAAGCAAACGTTATTAAACATTACCGCAACCGCCTTGTACCATTTGTTTGAGCAACAAATAATTTTCTTTTTAAGGCGAGAAGTTTTACACCCGTCACAAGAAAATGACCCTCAATTGATGAAAGTATCTGTCTTTAGGGAGCAGTTGCTTAAGAAAGGCATTGATATATATTCATTTCGTTCATGGGATAAAATTAAAGAGTTAAGAGTCGTTTCTAATTCGATTAAGCATGCGGAGGGGGATTCTGCAAGTGAGCTTCGTAAAATGCGTCCTGATATGTTCAAGCACCCCATGCTCAGAAGCCAGCCTGAAAAGGAATTGATGCATAGTGCAATTTATCGTGTATATATGCCTATGGCTGGTGATGATATTTTTGTCATTCAAGATGATTTAGCTGAATATAAAAATGCGTTGGTTAACTTTTGGAATGAATTGATTGTAGCTTGCTCGAACTATGAAGAAAATATGGCCACTTAACCACCCGCTGCACGGGATTCGAGCCACTTCGCGTCCCTCACCCGTGAGCAGCCCGTTGACCCCTTCAGCAACTATTCTTTAACAACCTCACTTTTTTAACAAAACTTTCCATTCCATTCTTTGACCTTGTGCCTGACACTCTCCTTTCATCCAGCCTTTTTGTTTGATTTTAATATATGAAATCAGTAAACTGAAATTAAGTAAACTCAGTAATCATTAGGTATTGTGCGGGATGAAAAGGGAAGAGGCAAAAGTTAGGATTGAGAAGCTCCGGGAGGAGATAAACGAGGCCAACTATTATTACTATGTCCTCGATTCCCCCCGGATTTCTGATGCTGCCTATGACCGGCTGATGAAGGAGCTTGAGAAGCTGGAGGCACAGTTCCCGGCACTTGTCACACCTGATTCACCCACCCAGAGGGTCGGCGCTGCGCCCCTGGAAGAATTTGCAACAGTCACCCACACCGTCCCCATGCTCAGCCTGAATAACGCCTTTGAAGAGGAAGAGGTACGGGAATTTGATCAGAGGGTAAAGAAATTACTGAAGACTGAAGAAGATATCGAATACGTGATCGAGCCGAAGCTGGACGGCCTGGCAGTGGAACTGGTTTACCTTGATGGAAGGTTTGTCATCGGCTCAACCCGGGGTGACGGGGTGAATGGAGAAAACATCACTCAGAATTTAAAGACGATCCACGCCATTCCCCTGCAGTTAGTCAGGAAGGAGATCAGGAAGATACCAGGCAGGCTGGAGGTGAGAGGCGAGGTTTACCTCGGCAAAAAAGAATTTAAGGAGCTGAATCGGAGACGGGAAGAGGCGGGAGAATCCCTCTTTGCCAATCCCCGCAATGCCGCTGCTGGCTCGGTCAGGCAGCTTGACTCAAAAGGAAAATAGAGGGACATTTCCCCTATTTTCTAAATCTGGGAAGCGTCCCTGTATTTGCCCCTTATAATTGTAGTGTCTGGCTCTGGCCTGATTTCAAGAGGGAAGGATGGGAAGTAAACCTTTTATATTCGAACTATGACGCAAAGTTCAGTTATGCCCAAAATACACAGATCACATTAAGATTCTACACCCGTACAGGAGGGGGCAGACCCATCTTTACTTTAGGGTTTGGCCATGAAGCTGAGTCAAACAATATTGATCGGGGATGGAGAAAAAAAGAGGGACATCTCCCCTATTTTCTAAATCTGGGAAACGTCCCTGTATTTGCCCCTAACGAGTCATTCGAGCGGATGGCTTACCCTTTCGCTTCGCTACAGGGCAAGCCGCCGATCGATTCCAGCGTTAATTTTGGATAATGAAAGAGATTTCAAAAATTCACGGAGCAATCTATGGCTACTTTCATGGCAACGCAAGCTGTCAGAAGTATTTCCACGATCAAGCACATGAGGAAGAATTTGTCGCCTATTATAATAGCATGTACTTACTTCAAGACTCGACAGAGAGCCTATGGAGCCACCGCGAAACAGGCTTCTCGAGTAGACCGCTCCAAGCCTACATTGAATTCTGGGGCGTTATGCAGGCAGTCATTATCCAACAAGAAGCAATCAAAGAGATTTACGCGATAATGGTGGGCCAGCCGCTCGATCCCAATAGCATGAAAGCTTGGCCGGAAATCCGATCCGTCCGCAACGTCTGCGCGGGCCATCCAGTGAAGAAAGATAGACCAAAGGCTGCGCCCTTCACTCGTTCATTCATGGGGCGCAGCTTCGGAGGGTACGCTGAGATAATGTACGAACAATGGCAGCCAGAAGTCGGCACAACTTATCCACGAGTGAAATTGGGAGCCTTGCTTGACGAGTACGAAGTTGAAGCCGCCGCACGACTTGGTGAGGTATTTTTAGCGATGAAGAAGCGATGGCCATGAAGAACCTAAAAATGTTTGAGAGGAAAAAAGAGGGACATTTCCCCTATTTTCTAAATCTGGGAAGCGTTCCTATATTTTATAGTACTACGTACTATGCTTAGTTTTAATCTAATAAAGATTGGTCTGACACTAGGTCCATCCATCACCATAACTCCATCCAGAGGGCCTGCACCGATTGGTAAGCCGGGCAAACTCTCGGTTCCTTGGAAGGATGCTCTACAGTCCGATGCAGATGTACTCTCTCTACTTAGTTGGCGGACGTATCTCTCGGACTTCGTGGGCTTCGATGAGCAGTTGGTGGAGCTTCAGCGATGGGCCATGAGCAACTCCCAGGTATCTCTGAAGTTCATTGTTGGCGATGGGGGGGTGGGGAAGACCAGAACCGCAGCCGAATTCGCCAGAATCCTACAACGAGACAAGTGGGCCGCTGGCTTCATCGACCTTCGAAGACCCCAATCCTACGTACTTAGCAAGAAGGGCAACCTACTGGTTGTTGACTATCCTGAAGAGCACCGGTCGGCGGTAGTGGAGCTACTGACGGACTTAGCCGGGCTGGGGCCAGAGGACTGCCCGCGCGTGCGCGTGCTTTTCCTGACGAGGCGCCCAATTGAAGACTGGCTGGGGGAAAATAGAGGGACATTTCCCCTATTTTCTAAATCTGGGTAGCGTCCCTGTATTTGCCCAACAATAGCATGAACGTGGACTGGCAATTACGTTGCGCTTCATTGCCAGCCAGTTACGCTCACGATTGACTCCACCAGTAAATATTTTTTAACAACCCCACTGTTTTACTAAAACTTTCCATCTTTTTTTTACTTTGTGCCGTACACTTTTTTTATCCAGCCTTTTTGTTTGATTTTAAAAGGTGAACTGAGTAAACTTAACTATGAGAGAATTCAGCAGGAATAAGGGTTTAGGCGGGATGAATCGGGAAGAGGCAAAAGTTAGAATTGAGAAGCTCCGGGAGGAGATAAACGAGGCCAACTATTATTACTATGTCCTCGATTCTCCCCGGCTTTCTGACGCTGCCTATGACCGGCTGATGCGGGAGCTTCAGAAGATTGAAGGGAAATTCCCGGGCCTCGTAACGCCTGATTCACCCACCCAGAGGGTAGGCGCTGCTCCCCTGGAGGAGTTTGAAACCGTAACCCACACCGTCCCCATGCTCAGCCTGAATAACGCCTTTGAAGAGGAAGAGGTACGGGAATTTGATCAGAGGGTAAAGAAATTACTGAAGACTGACCGGGATATTGAATACGTGATTGAGCCGAAATTGGACGGACTTGCAGTGGAACTGGTTTACCTTGATGGAATGTTTACCATCGGCTCAACCCGGGGTGACGGGGTGAATGGAGAAAACGTCACTCAGAATTTAAAGACGATTCATGCCATCCCTCTGCAGATGGTTAAGAAGGAACTTAAAAAAGTTCCTAACAGGCTGGAGGTGAGAGGCGAGGTTTACCTCGGTAAAAAAGAATTTAAGGAACTGAATCGGAGAAGGGAAGAGTCAGGAGAACCGCTCTTCGCTAATCCCCGCAACGCTGCTGCCGGATCATGCAGGCAGCTTGATTCCCGGGTGACAGCCCAGAGACCTCTCTCCATATTCTGTTACGGGATTGGTGCAGTGGAAGGATGGGATTTTACCTCCCACTGGGATATCCTGCAGACTCTCAGAAAAAGGGGGTTCAAGGTGAACCAGGAATCGCGTCTCTGCCGGAACATCGATGAAGTATTGGAAGAATATACAAAGATAAAGAAAAAGAGAGAAAGTTTAGGCTATGAAATTGATGGAACTGTAATCAAGGTAAACCGTATTGACCTGCAGGAAAAACTGGGGACAATCTCCCGCAGCCCCCGCTGGGCGCTTGCCTATAAATTTGAGGCCCATCAGGAGACTACGGTGATTGAAGACATTATCGTCCAGGTGGGGAGGACAGGTACCTTAACGCCGGTAGCCATCATGAAACCGGTCAGGGTAGGGGGCGCGGAGGTGAGCAGGGCTACCCTCCACAATATGGACGAGATTGAAAAGAAGGATATCCGGATTGGCGACACCGTGGTGGTACAGAGGGCAGGCGACGTGATTCCAGAAGTGGTCATGGCGATCAAGGAGAAACGCACCGGTAAAGAAAAGAAATTCGTCATGCCTGATTGGTGCCCGGTCTGCGGCTCTGAGGTGATGAGGGAAGAAGGAGAAGCAGCCCACCGGTGTCTGGGGATGAGCTGTTCTGCCAAGCTGAAAGAGAGCATTAAGCACTTTGCATCGAAAAGGGCGATGGATATTGAGGGACTTGGTGATAAGCTAATAGACCAGCTCGTGGAAAAGGGGCTGGTCAAGGACGTGGCAGATCTCTATTCACTCTCAAAAGATGATCTCGCAAGCCTCGAAAGGATGGCGGACAAATCTGCCCTGAATATCATTAATGCACTCAATGAGAGTAAAAACGCCAGCCTTGAAAAGGTTGTCTACGCCCTCGGGATACGCCATGTGGGAGAGCATTTAGCTAAGGTGTTGGTTGATCACCTCGGCAGCATGGAAAAGTTGACTGCAGCAACCGAAGAAGAACTCACGCAGATACGGGAGGTCGGTCCTGAGGTGGCAACAAGTATCAGGAAGTTTTTCCAGCAGAAGGGCAACCTCCGGGTAATAGAACGACTGGCCAAGGCAGGTGTGCGATTCGAACAGCCGGTGGCCAGAAAGAAAAAGGATATGGAAGGAAAAACCTTTGTGTTTACCGGCAGCCTTGCGACCTTCACCCGGGAAGAGGCAGAGAGGTTAGTGGAAGAAAGGGGAGGGAAAGCATCAAGCAGTGTCAGCAGGAAGACGGACTATGTTGTCACAGGAGATACTGCCGGGTCCAAGATGGATAAGGCAAAGGAACTGGGAGTTACTGTTTTGAGTGAGAAAGAGTTTAGGAAATTGTTAGGGATATGAGTGGAATGTCAAATGATAAAAAACGGAATTCAGAAGTCAGGAGTCAGAATTTAGAAGGAATTTTATTCTGGATTCTGGATTCTGAATTCTGGATACTCAGTTGAGATATGGACGACCATAAAGAATCTGAACCTTTCTCATTTGGGCAGCCCCAGCCCTTTCCCGGGGAGCAGGGGATACCTGTTATCAAGCCAAAGAAACAGCGTGTGATTATCAACGTCCTGCTTTTTCTGGCTACAGTTTGTACCACGGTAGTCGCCGGAGCCATGCTTGAGGGTGTTAACCCCCTTGTCCATCCAGAAGAGTTGACAAGAGGCTTCCCTTTCTCCTTTGCCCTGATATTCATCCTTCTCTCTCATGAATTGGGACATTACATTACATCAAAGATTCACAGGATTGATGCCACGCTTCCTTATTTTATCCCGGCCCCGACCTTTATCGGGACATTCGGTGCCTTTATCAAAATGCGTTCACCGGTACTCGACCGGAAAGCTCTGCTCGACGTGGGCGCAGCAGGACCTATTACCGGTTTTATCGTGGCACTGCCCTTCCTGATCATCGGTCTCATGTTATCAGAAGTGAAGATAATGGCAACGGCACCGGAAGGAGGTTTATTTATCGGCTCATCCCTCCTGCTTTCGTTTTTAACGAGAATCATCTTTGGAAACCTCCAGGATACTCAGCAGATTTTTCTCCACCCGGTTGCATTCGCCGGCTGGATCGGCCTTCTGGTCACCTCGTTAAACCTCCTGCCAGTAGGTCAGCTTGACGGTGGACATATCGCCTACGCTGTGTTCGGTGAGAAACAGGAGAAGATCTCCAGGTTTACCTTTATAGCCCTGATTGCCCTCGGAACATACAAATGGATTGGACAGCTTTTCAATCTGCAGATACCAGGATGGGAAGGGTGGATAATCTGGGCATTGCTCCTCCAGTTCATGGGACTGAAGCACCCGCGTCCCATAAATCACTGGATTGAGCTCGATCAAAAAAGAAAGGTGATTGGATGGATAGCCCTCGCCATCTTTGTAATTACTTTTACCCCGGTACCGTTCGGTACCTTTTAATCCAATAAGAAGACTATGCGGCCCTTCAAGATCGCCGGAAGAACAATCATTATCCTCTGGCTGGTCATGATAGCTCTCCTGCTGCGTAAGAATTATTTCAAGGCGGTTCCCTCAATCCTCCATCCGGAACTGAAGGGAGGGATCATGGAAATGAAAGAGGAATGGATGGGGATATATCTGAAAGGGGAAAAGATAGGATATTCTGTGAGCAGGATAGACAAGACTGAAAATGGTTACGAATTGAGGGAACAGGCCATTATAGACCTTACGGTGATGGGCACTCCCCAGAGGGTATCCACGAATCTTCAATCAGTGGTGAATCAGGACCTTTCTCTCAAGTCTTTCATCTTCCATCTGGGCTCAGGAGTTGCCAGATTCATTGTCTCGGGGCAGGTGAACGGCCGGAAGCTTGCATTAAAAGTGGACACCGCGGGCAGGAAGGAAGAAAAGGTGCTGGAACTGAAAGATACACCCTTTCTCTCCTATCATGTCAAGCCGTTT
>JAPLJA010000165.1 GCA_026388815.1 Pseudomonadota bacterium | reverse complement strand
GCAGAAAAAGCACTGCAAGTATCACCTTGAGATTTGTAAAGGTTGTCGGCGCTATTGTTGATTACGAGCATAGTGGCGTCGTTTTCAGAATTAATATGGGAAATGTCCCTATGCCCTCTGGAAGCAAGATACCCGGACGAGACTGTATTGAATAATTTCCCGGCTACCGAGGATGCTTGTACAGATCATCGTGGTCGAGGATACGCAGAAGCAGGATGCCGCCTGACCAGTCAGGATTGCCTCCTTTGCAGTAAAGTTCCGGCTCCAGAGAAATGCGGTAGCGCTTGTCCAGGCGCACGGACCACGCTCTCGGGTCGTTGATGATACGCTCAGCATGCAGACTGGAATGAAAGGGATTTTCTTCCAGGAGGGCAAGTGTCTTTGAGATCTTGCCGACAAGAATGCTGTTCGACCGAACCGCCTCCACATCATTCACGAAAAGCTTACTTGGCGTCAGCTTTGGCACGCTTCACTTCCTTCGCAAGCCAGTTGGGTATTTTTCCCTTACCGCTCTTTCGCGCTTCATGTATCTTTTTAAGCCCCGCCTCGCTTAACTGGACGGTCGGATAGACCGCCACCGGATTCAGCACGAGGGTCCCGCCCTTAATAACCGTCAGGTCAAGATATGCACCCTTATCAAGGTTAAGCTCCTTGCGCACCGCTGCCGGAAGATTAATACTCCCCCGCTTGTCTATCGTAATAAGCATACCGTCCTCCTTTCCTTCATAGATATGCTACCCGCTTTATGACATTTTGTCAATATGACAAGAAATGGAAATTGATGCTCATGGAAATTTATTTTTGCAGAGAATAGTGAGAGAGGACTATAGGATATGGGATAAAGCTAATGCATAACAGGGACAGTGGGGGTGTTGGAAAAGTGCCTTCTGTTGTTTTTGGGAGGATCTGTAGCGACGAAGCAATCTAAAAAGGTTAGAAATAATGAAGCGAACGCTGAGATTGCTTGGAGACTTTGTCTCTCGCAATAACGCTCATAAGAGTTTTTCAACAGCCCCTCAGCGCCCATTTACTAACTGGTCTTCAGCTTTTTCGTTGTCCTGTTAAGCTCCTTTTTAGCTCCTTTTTAGCGGTTTCCTACTTTTTGAATAGGTCGGAACGTGACCCCGTTCTTTCAAAGATGATCCACTCCTTCTCAATCTTGTAGATGAGCAGCCAGTCTGCCTCAATGTGGCACTCTCTGCGGCCCGCATAACTCCCGACCAACTGGTGGTCTCTGTGCAGGGGGTCGAGTCTCCTACCTTCGATCAAAGCACGTGCAATAATCTTTAGTTTCTCCAGACTCTTCCCGCGCTTCTCCGCTTTTTTGATGTCTCTTTCAAACTGCCGGGTATAGACCGGTGTGCGCATCAGATACCCAACTTCTTAAACATGTCATCGGCATCTTTGCATACAACCAGGTTCCTCCCCGCATCGGTGTCCTGGAATGTCCTCAGGGTGGTCGAAGTGGGAATGACCACATCGAATGGGAGTCCTTTCCGCAGCGTGACCTGACGGTAGAACATGGTTATCGCCTGGCTGGCGGATAGGCCCAATTTGATTAAAAGGGTTTCTGCTTGCTTTTTCAGGTTCGGTTCGATGCGTGCCCTCACAGTTGCTGTTTTACCCATCATACACCTCCTTTGTTCTTACAGCAAAAGTGTAGCACAAGTGGGGTACAAAGGCAAGTCATGGGATTTCGGCTATTGCGGGAAACAGGTGGCTGTCCCTGCCTCGCCCCCCGGTTCGCCCTTACCTTAAATCCCTAATCTCCGGTCCCTGCTTCCTCAATCCTCTTCACCACCTTCTCCAGTATCCAGAGCGGGGTAGAGGTGCCGCCCACAACCCCAACAGTCGCAAGGAACTTGAGCCGCTCCATGTCCAGCTCATCCTCGTGTTCAATGAAGAACGTTGGCGTACCGGTAGATTCCGAGAGTTTCACCAGCCTCAAGGTATTACCACTGTTCTTACCGCCCACTACCACCATCCCGTCCACCTGTCTGGCAAGCTCCAGAGTTTTTCCCTGTCTCTTCTGGGTGGAGTCGCAGATGGTATTGAAGATCAGCGACTCAGTAAATCTCTCCTTAACCCTCCTGCTGACCTGGTTGAAGCTTCTCTCATTCTGCGTTGTCTGCGCCACAACACATACCTTTTTGAGGCTTGGGAGATCTTCTACTTCCTCTTCTAACGTTACAACAAATCCCTTCCCCTGAGAAAACCCCAGGAGCCCTACCACCTCAGCATGCTCCTTGTCGCCCACGATAAGGGTAGCGTACCCCTGAGTGGCATACTGTCTGATGATCTTCTGGACTCTTTTTACCCGGGGACAGGTAGCATCGAGGATCTGCGCACCTGTTTCTTCGATCTCCTTTTTTTTCTGAGGTGAGATACCATGAGCACGTATGACAACGATCCCGGAATGGAGCTCCCGCAGGTCAGAGATGATTTCAATCCCTTTCCCCTTCAGGAGCTCAATCACCTGAGGATTGTGGATCAATGGGCCATAGGTGCAGATCTTGCTCTCTCCTCTGTCAGCCGCCTTAAGCGTCATGCTGACTGCCCGCTGGACACCCATGCAGAACCCGGTGGCATCGACAAGTTTAACGTGCATGTGCAATTCCCCTCTTGATTAATCCCAAATCCGAAATGCGAATATCGAAATCCGAGACAAATTCAAAATCCAAATACCAAAATTTAAAATATTCCTATTTGGTTCATTCGTATTTTGAACATTTGTGCTTGTTTCGGATTTCGTGCTTTGAATTTAGAATTTTTATTTTTTCAAGTATATAAAGAACTCCCTGTTTCCCTTCGGGCCGAGGAGCGGAGATTCAGTCAGCCCCAGTTCCTTCAACCCCAACCCTGTGGCAAAGCGCGAGATTTCGTCTATTACCATTTTATGGTCCTCCCTGTCCTTCACTACACCCCCCTTGCCTACCCTTCCCTTACCCACTTCAAACTGGGGTTTAATCAGGGCGATGATCCTTCCCTCCTCCTTGATTAACTGCACAACGGCCGGGAGTACCTTCTTGAGAGAGATGAAGGAGGTATCAACTACGGCAAGGTCAGCCAGTTCACCAATGTCTCCAGGTGAGAGGTACCGGATATTTCTTCTCTCAAGGCTGACGACGCGGGGATCCTGTTTGAGCGACCAGGCAAGCTGTCCGTAACCAACATCAACGGCATAGACCTTTTTCGCCCCCTTCTTGAGCAGGCAATCGGTAAACCCGCCAGTGGATGCCCCTACATCCATACAGGTCTTCCCCTCTGCATCAACCCCGAAAACCTTCAGTGCCTTCTCAAGCTTCAGCCCTCCCCTGCTCACATATGGTAAGTCCCGGTCTTTAAGGAGGAGAGAGCACTCTGCGCTGACCAGGGCCCCGGCCTTCTCTACCTTCCTGCCGTCTACCAGCACCTTGCCTGCCATGATCAGGGCCTGAGCCCTTTCCCGGCTGCTCACAAGTCCCCTTTGAACGAGGAGTTTATCGAGTCGTTCCTTTTTCATTTTGAAGTTCTCAGCTATCAGCTAAAAAAGACCGAAGGCCGCTCCTGCGGTAATGTCTTAAAGCTGACAGCTAACGGCTGATAGCTGAACGCTATGTCTTCTGCAGGAGTGCCTTTACCGCCTGAACGATACCGGAAGAATCTATCCCGTACTTCTTTCTCAAGAACTCCTGAGGGCCGTGTTCTACAAAACAGTCATCAATTCCCAGGCACGTAACTTTTTCAGCAGGGATAGATTTCCTGTTGAGGAGCTCCAGAACTGCTGAGCCGAATCCGCCGGCCAGGACATTCTCTTCGACGGTGAGTATCTTCCCGATCTCGCGGGCAAGGGTACAGATGAGTTCCTCATCGAGGGGCTTTACAAAACGGGCATTGACCACGGTACACGCTATTCCATCCTTTTTAAGCTCCTGGGCGGCAGATAGTGCGGGGTACACGGTGGAGCCGATGGCTACGATGGCTGCGTCTTTTCCCTCGCTTATCACCTCTCCCTTCCCCACGGCAAGGTTCCTGATTTCTTCATCGAGAGGTACTCCTATTCCTTTTCCTCTCGGATAGCGGATTGCGGCTGGCTTTGATGAATCAATCGCTGTCTTCAGCATGTGCTGGAGTTCATTCTCATCCTTGGGCGCCATGATGATGATATTGGGCATATGCCTCAGATAGGAGAAGTCAAAGAGACCGTTGTGGGTCGAACCGTCCTCTCCTACGATGCCGGCCCGATCCAGGACGAAGGTGACAGGGAGTGACTGGCGGCAGACATCATGCAGAATCTGGTCATAGGATCGCTGGAGGAAGGTTGAGTAAATGGCAATTACCGGCCTGAGCCCCTCGACAGCCATGCCTGCCGCAAAGGTCACTGCGTGCTGCTCGGCAATCCCGACATCGTAGAATTTCTCCGGGAATTCACTCGCCAGCTTGTCCAGTCCGGTCCCGTTGCTCATACCGGCTGTGATTGCCACAATCCTTTCATCTTGTTTAGCCAGCTTCACCAGGGTCTCGCTGAAAACCCCGGTGAAGGAGGGACCAGGTTTTGAAGCGAGAGGGACGCCGCTTTCCTTCTCAAAGGGGCCTATCCCATGGAATCTGGTTGGATCCTTCTCTGCCGGCTGATACCCTTTGCCTTTGGTGGTAACCACGTGGACCAGGATAGGCCCTTCCAGGTGTTTGATGTTCTTAAAATTTTCAAGAAGATAATCAATCCGGTGGCCGGGGATGGGCCCTACGTATCGGAACCCCAGCTCATCGAAGAGGACACCGGGCGCAAATATCCCCTTAAAAAATTCCTCTGTCTGTTTTGCAAACTTGTAGAACGGTTCACCCAGGGACTTGAAAAAGGCCTGCATGTCTTTCCGGAACCTACTGTAGGTCTGGCCGGTGATGAGACGCGAGAGGTATGAAGAGAGAGCGCCTACGCGGGAAGAGATAGCCATCTCGTTATCATTTAAAACAACAATCATGTCCTTCTTCAGATGCCCCGCATGGTTCAGCCCTTCCAGCGCCATACCGGCCATGAGCGAACCATCTCCGATAACGGCTATGATCTTGTACTTCTCTTTCTTCAGGCACCGTGCCTCTGCCATGCCCAGGGCAGCAGAAATAGAGGTGCTGCTGTGCCCCACATCAAAGGTATCGAAGATGCTCTCCCTCCTCCGGGGGAACCCGCTCAAACCACCATGCTGACGGAGGGTGCGAAAGAGTTCCTTTCTTCCCGTCAGGATTTTATGGGCATACGACTGGTGCCCCACGTCCCAGATAATCTTGTCTCGGGGCGTGTCAAATACGTAGTGGAGGGCAATGGTGAGTTCAACCACGCCAAGACTTGAAGCCAGGTGTCCGCCCGTTTGAGAAACCGTGGAGATAATCATCTCCCTCAGTTCCTCAGCAAGCAACGGGAGGTCTTTTGGATCGAGCTTCCTTAACTCCTCGGGTGTATTAATCTTTTCTAAAATGGTGCTCATCCCTTCTTTTTCTGTTAATACCTCCGGGAGATGACAAACGTGGCAATCTCTTTGAGGACATCAGCCTTCGATCCGAATGGCTCGAGGGCCTTATGGGCAGATGCAACGAGGTCCTCAGCCCTTCTCTTTGACTCACTCACACCGAGGAGGTGAGGATAGGTTGCTTTGGATTGAACAGCATCAGTGCCCGGGGATTTCCCCATTTCTTCCCTGTCTCCCTCGACATTCAGCAGGTCGTCAACGATTTGGAATGCCAGGCCTATGGACTCTCCGTACCTGGTTAGTGCCCCGATCTCCATAGCATTTGCCCCGCCGAGCTTTGCGCCCATCCGGACGGAAGTCAAGATCAGCGCACCTGTCTTGTGGGTGTGGATATACTCGAGAAGGGGGGGGTCTATCTCCTTACCTTCGGATTCAATATCTACCACCTGCCCTCCTATCATCCCCCCTGAACCAGCAGTAAAAGCAACTTCGTTAATCACTTCGATGAGCACCCCTGCAGGGAATTTTTCCTTCACCTCTTCGCAACTTAAAAGCCTGAAGGCCTCCGTGAGGAGGGCATCCCCTGCCAGGACAGCTGTAGCCTCACCAAACTGTTTGTGGGTGGTAAGCATCCCCCTCCGGTAATCATCGTTATCCATCGCCGGCAGGTCATCATGGATGAGAGAGTAGGTATGAATCAACTCAAGCGCACAGGCACAGGGAAGAATATTGCGGGTATTCCCTCCTACCAGCTCCCCGGCAGAGAGTGCAAGGACAGGCCTCAGCCTTTTCCCTCCCGCAAAGAGGATATGTCTCATTGCCTGATGCACGCTCCTGGGGAATTTCTCAGCCGGGGGGAGATATCGATCCAGGGCTGCGTCAACGAGGTCCTTCTTTTCCTGCAGGTAAACGTTCAGGTTCAATGGGTTTCCCCCTCCTCTTCTATGCTGAATGGCTCTCTCCTCTTGTTCCCCTTACTGTCCGTAACCAGAATCTCGATCCTCTTTTCCACTTCGTCCAATTTCTGGGCACAGAAACGGGACAGCCTGATCCCTTCTTCAAAGAGGGAGAGCAATTCTTCCAGTGGCAAATCCCCTTGCTCCAGCCTCTTTACCACCTCTTCGAGTCTCTTCAATGCCTCTTCAAAACTCTCTTCTTGCATGTTATCCATCTCCCAAGGGCGAACACACAGGTTCGCCCCTACACAAGACCGCAGGCCCGCCTAAGGCGGGTAGGTATTTTCATCACCCAGCAATCCGCAATCCGCATTTCCCTTGACCCCTTGAACCCTGGACCCCTTGGATCCTTATATTTTAACCTCCTCCACGCGACACATGAGCTCGCCCTTAAAAAGCCTCACATTGATCTTATCACCAGAGGCAAGTTGTTTTGCATTCCTCACTACCTTCAAATCAGGCACGGTGCGGGTGATACTGTATCCCCGCTTTAAGACATTCAAAGGACTTAAGGCATCCAGCCTCCCCATCATTCCCTCAATCTTCTCCTTTTTTATCTTTACCGCATTTGATACATAAAAGGCGATACGTTCACCGTATTCATCTATCGTGAGCCGCAATCCGGGGATCATCTTCCGGGGATCTGGCATCCTCTTCTGGAGAAAAGCAAAACGGCTCTGATTGAATTCGTAAATCTTCCTGATAGAGTTTTTCAGACGGACATACACTGTATTGAGATTATAGATAAGGTCGTCTTTATTCCGCACCACCAGTTCAGCCGCGGCTGACGGGGTAGGCGCCCTTAAGGAAGCAACAAAATCAGCAATGGTGAAATCGACCTCATGCCCAACAGCAGAGATCACCGGTATCTCGGAGTGGTAGATCGCCCGCGCTACGACCTCTTCGTTGAATGGCCAGAGGTCCTCGATTGAACCCCCACCCCGCGTCAGGATTATTACGTCAATCCCCGGCGTCCGGTTGAGCTCATCCAGGGCGCTCGCTATCTCCTGGGCCGCACCTTCTCCCTGAACCTTTACCGGATAGATGAGGATTCCCACGTTGGCAAATCTTCTCTCGATGATGTTCAGGATATCCCGGATGGCAGCGCCGGTAGGAGAAGTGACAATCCCGATCTTCCTGGGCAACTGGGGGAGAGGCTTCTTATGGTCAGGATCAAACAGCCCCTCTTGTGCAAGCCTCTGCTTGAGCTGTTCAAACGCAAGCTGAAGGGCTCCCCGCCCTTTGGGTTCAAGGTAGTCAAGGATCAGCTGGTATTCTCCCCGGGTCTCATACACATTGAGTCTTCCCCGGCAGATCACTGACAGCCCGTCTTCAGGGGCAAACTCCAGAGTGCGGTTCTGGGACCTGAACATCACTGCCCTGATCTGGCTCTTCTCATCTTTCAGGGTAAAGTAAAAGTGCCCCGAGGAAGGCATCCGGAAATTGGAAATTTCACCTTCCACCCAGAGGTAATCAAAGCCCTGCTCAAGCTGAAATTTGATGAGCTGAGTGAGTTCAGAAATTGAAAGGATGTGAATATCTTGCATAAATTATAAAAATAACAGAACTATATAGAAATTACAAAGAGATTTTGACGCCGGGCACTATGAGGAAGGTGGGGTTACTGTTAGCTTTGAAATAAAATCTATGCCTTCCCTTTCTGCATTCCGAGGAAGGAATAGGCAAATAATTTAAGTCCGGCTTTCAACGAGTTTAAAAGTATGGAAGGCCGTGTAGCAAAGCGGGTTGCATATTGGAAGAGGATTTTAGGCCTGAAATAAAAATCGCGGTGCATTTTTTTATGGTACTTGACGAGTTTATCGAGTGTGAGGCCGTGGGGAACAAATACCGGTGCCCAGGTACTCATATTGCTCCAGTTTTTTGTATACTCACCGTACTGATTAATATTCTGATAGAATGCAGTACCTGGAAAAGGGGTAAAAAAAGTTGCCTGAAAATCATTCAGACATGAGCGCTTTGCAAAATCAATGGTCTTTTCAATTGACTCTTCTGTCTCGCCAGGAACACCAATCATAAAGAAACCACGAGTCCTTATCCCTGCTTCTACTGTTTGTCTTAATACCTCTTCTGATTTTTCCACACGAGTATTTTTTTTAAGAATATCTAATATTCTCTGATCTCCGCTTTCAATGCCATAGGCAATCTGCCAGCATCCTGCTCTTTTTACGAGCTTGAGTATATCCTTCGACATTATTTCTGTACGAGCCAGACATGACCATGTGATATTCAGTTTCCTCCTTATTATTTCCTCACATATTTCTACCGCTCTTTTCCTATCGAGGAGAAAATTGTCATCGTAGAAGATAATATCCCTGATATGATAATTTTTCATCACATGTTCTATCATTCCTATCGTATATTCTGCGCTGTGAGCACGAAATTTTTTACCGCTCAATGCCATGACGCAAAAACTACACCTGTTTGGGCAACCCCGCGAAGTCAGGAGTGAGGTGGAAGGGAGTCGCAGATACATATGAGGAGAAGGTCTGTAGTATTTCTCAAGCTGGGGTAAGAGATCCCAGGCGGGGAATGGAAGGCTATCTAAATCTTGCACGTATTCCCCGGGAGGTGTGAGATAAACAGTACCCTCTTCTCTAAAGATTATTCCATTTATCCCACGTAAATTCTTTCCTGAGAGAATTTCTACAATGGTGGCTTCACCCTCTCCGATAACGCCAATATCAAGACTTTCGCATTCATTGAACGTCTCTTCGGGCAATGCCGTTATATGAGCACCACCAATGATTGTCTTCGATTGCAGAGACTGGGATTTCAGAGTATTGACGAGAGAATAGGCTATCAGGATGGAGTCAGTAACGGCCGAGATTCCAACAAACCTTGGTTTTTCCTTCATTGCGAATTCTACCGTCTCTTTGAATCCCAGGTTTAAGGCGGGTGCATCGAGAATCTTCACGGTAAACCCTGCTCTCCTGACTACTGCGGCTATCGTGCACAGACCCAGATGCGGGACCCTGCTGCCAAGATCGGCAAAAGCTCCGTAGATCTCCTCCATGGAAAGAGGAGGATTAATCAGAAGAAGGTCACATCCCATAAAGAAGCCCCTTGAGCTTTTTGAACATGAAGAGCCAGTACACGCGGGTGATCCGGTAGGCGCTGATATCAAACCTCTTTTTGCGGTCCATGATGCGGACCAAAGAATGGTAAAACCCCTTAAAAGAAGGAAAGAATCGATACATCTTCTTTTCAATGAGAAAATCATTCAAGCCCCTGGGCAGTTTGTTGACGAAAGCGAGCATAGCCTGACATTTTTCAAACCGCTTGTTCTCGATGGTCCCGCCCAGCTGGAACGGCTTGGTATTTGTTCTGGTCTCTATATCTTCAATCGCCTTCTCATCCAGAATCCCCATTTTCTGGGCTATGTCTACGATCTCAGTCTTGGGGTAAAATGAAAGCCAGAATACATACAGACGGGAAGGACGGTTTTCATTATAGAACTTCATCATGTACACGAGATCATCTTCCTTCTCGTTGGGCAGGTTGATGATGTTCTCCGCCACAATCGAAATACGGTACTGGTTGAAGAGCCGGATGGTTTCTTTCACTTTCTCATTTGTCTCATTCCGGTGGAGGATGTTCTTCTTGATATCTTCATTGAGAGACTGGACTCCCATGAATGCCTGCCAGCAACCGCTCTCTTTGAGCATGGCAACGACATCTTCATTAATGAAATTTACATGGATGCAGCAGGCATAGGGGAGGGCTATCTCCCTGCGGTATCGCTCTAAAAACTCCTTCAGCCAGTCGTGGTCGCTCACAAAGATTTCGTCCCAGAAGTGGATGGAGGTCATGTTGTACTTCTTCTTTGCTTCCTTCAGCTCACTGAGCACATTCTCAACGCTTCTCCTCCGGAAAAACGGGCCTTTCCCGGCGTACATCCTCTTGAAGAGAGAGTTGTTGCAGTAGGTACAGCGGTACACACACCCCCTGCTCGTCATGATGTAGTAGCCATCCCTGAAAAAGGGGAGTTTTTTATAGAAAAGGTCTTTATCGGGGAAGGGGAGTTCATCCAGGTTCTGGATGGTAGGCCTTACTTCATTCCCCTTAATGGAACCATTTTCTTTGTACCAGAGGTTTTTAATATCTGAAACGGGTTCTCCCCGGTTAATACGATTGGCGAGATCCACGACCGCTCCCTCACCTTCACCAACGACCACATAGTCAACGAAATCATTTTGCATGACTATGTCCGGAACAGAAGAAGGATGGACACCGCCGAAGATAATGGGAAGACGATAGGTTTCTTTGATCTTTTTTGCCCTTTGACATGCCCAGTGATAATTATCAGATACCACAGAGAATGCGACCAGATCAGGCCGGTGCATACCAACCTCTTTCAAAATTCTCTTTTCATGACTAAACATCCTGCTCAAGGGTTTGCTAAAAACAAAGGTATCGTTGAAGAGTTGAGGATCGTAGACCAGTTCAACCTGATGGCCGGCCCGTTTTAATACCGCAGAGAGGTATTCCATCCCCATGTTCTCACAGGAAGGCGAAATAAAAAGAATTTTCATGTATATATGTTCTCCCTAAAAAAAATCACTCCCGCATTCATATAATCTGAACAATCTTAGAGATTTACATCGGCGGAAAATTGTCAGAACCTTCACACCACTTTCCTGTATGGGAGGCTCATGGTAAATAGTACTTAATCCTTGGCTGCATAAACGGTCTTCGAAGGGGAGAAAATGGGGTTAACTTCGAGACTAACCGGTGTTAGCAACTATCTAAAAACCCTTCGCATTTGTTGGTAATTATAACACAGAATCCATTATTCCGGTGAAATTTTTATGACCTGGCTCAAATACTAACACCTTTGATGAGAAATTCAGCATTATGAATATCTCCATCTCTCTGGCAGTTTAACACCTGTCCCTTCATCGTCGTTCATGCCTTATCTCTCCTTACCCTAAGCAACACTACAACCAGGAGAAGCGCAAAACTGCTCACAACGAAACCGAGGGTAAGGCTTGAGGGTGCAAAAAAGAACCTCACCTCGTGATCACCCACAGGAAGGTAAACCGCCCGCTGGCACACATTTGCCCGGTATACCCTTCCCCTTTTTCCATCTATCTCCACCTTCCATCCAGGATAGTACGTATCAGAGGTCACAAGGAAACCAGGGGAGGCCATCTTCACCTTGAGTATATTCCTTGTTGGACTATACTCCTTTATCTCGACCAGTGAACTTTGAGGGGTTGATGTTCTCTCTTCAGGTATTTCTGGATTCTCTGAGAGGATTACCGTCTTTCCTGGCGAAAACTTTTCGGAAAAGAGAAAACGAACTGATTCATCATCATCTTGTATAACCAAAGAATGTGGGACCACAAAGCACCGGGGGAATACCTGCTGGTTTAAATAAATTATTGTTTTCCCGGACCGGAAGACCTCCCTGAGGTCCGGATGATGGATTGGCCACCAAGACAGGAGATATTTCGCATTAAAGAGACTCAAGACTTTAACAAATCCTTCATCTATCTGGATTTCTTTTTCATCAGGAGAAAGACGGTAGGTATTTGAGAGGTAGCCCTTCACCTTTTCATCTCCCCATATTTTAAGCAGATATTGAGGGGTAAGATTAATATAGCCGTCACAGCTGGAAATACTGTAGAGAACATTGCTGCTTGGCTGAAGAACTTCTCTCTGCTTTAGATAGGGAGATAAGTCTCCTTCCCACCCTTTAGCTTCTCTATAGGTAAGGATATGGGTAAGCCTGGAGAGAGGAGAAAATATCCTAAACAATCCCTGATCCTGTTTGAGAAATTTTACAGTTTCCGGCATTTCTTCCCATTTCTCCATTTCTACTACCGGATTTTGTCTTACCTGGAAAAACCACAGGTCGGCAAGTGTTATGACAAAAACCAATGTAGTTATGCGATAAGAACGCTTCACAAAAAACTTCGTCAATCCCATTCCGGCAAGGATTGCCAAGGAGAGATCAGTGAAGAGCAGAAAACGGGTGGGAAAACGAAAGTAGTTCATGCCCGGTACCAGATAGAAAAAGATTTTAAATACAGGAGTTAAAGAACCCATAACAAGAAGAAAGGAGCCCAAGAGAAAAAAGGTATAAAATCTTACTAATTCATTTGACTTAAATGCTCTCCATATTAAGAAGAGGGATAGGATAAACGGTATCAGACCAACATAGCCGTAATCTTCCCAGAAGACGCTTCCACTTCTCCAGAATACACTTCCTCCTTTATTTGTGCCAAGTGCATAGGATGCCGTGCCAGGATTTCCGTTAATAAAAGGATAGAGAAACGTTAAAATGTCAAGGGGATGGTAATTGCACCAGACAGTTGCAAACTCATAAGTAACTCCTCCAGAACGTTGGGAAAGTGAGGAAAGCTGTAAAGCAGGTATCAGCTGAATAGCCCCAATGCCGAATCCAATGCCTATACTCAAGAAAAAGAGTAATAATCGAGTGAGGGATTTCTTCATAGGGAAGATATCCTTCACTCGAAAACAAAAGTAAGCTAAGCATCCCAGTATTGTGTAATAGGTAATCTGAGGATGACCTGCCAGGATTTGGATCCCCAAGACAAGGGAAAAGTAGAGGAGGTACTTAAAGCTTCCGTACTGTCGATAGCGCTCAATCATAAAAAAGAGGAGTGGAACATAACATGCCGCATTCACCATGTTGAGCTGCTTGAGGTGGCTGATAAAAAAACCGCTGTACATCAATATGGTGCCAGAAAAAAGGGCGCTGACTCTGTCGAGATTCAAGGATCGGGCATAAAGATAAGCGAATAATCCTGTTAAAAAGATATGGAAAAGAATGACAAGGTTCAGGGCAATCAGGGGCTTAAAAAAGCCAAAGAATATAAGATTTGGGGGATAAAAACTACCCACCTCTACAGCAGCAAAAAGGGGGAATCCCCCATAAATATGGGGAATCCAGAGAGGGAGTCTTCCTTCCTTGATCACTGAACCGAGGAAATGACGGAGGGGATAGCGATCATTCATCAAATCACTGGCGAAGATATCGTCAGTGATGATAGTCCCCTGCATCAATGCGAGCTTATAGAAAGGAAGGAGAGTAACTATTAGGATGATCCATACGACCCATAATTTACTTCTATTCAATCTTTTCCCCTAATCGACTGCAACTACTGAGGGATTATGATAATTGTTCTTGATTGCATTTTCCATTCTTTTCATATTTAATTATGAGCAACGCTCACTGGCGTAAAGCTTGCACAATGCAAATTAAGAGTTATGCATCTCAAATAAAAAACAAGGGTTTTTTCGGCAGTATTGCTTTTATCTCCTTCTTGTTTGCTCTATGGCTTGAGTTTCAGGCACATATTCCCAGATATTTTTTCATCACTCTTCCCTTGATCACCCTTCTCATGATTTATAATTTCTTCTCTTTAATAGGCAGCCTGAATAAAGTAAAAGCTTTTTTTGTTTCTTTAAGAGGAGTAATTTCTCTCATTTGTTTTTTATTTTTTACTGCTCTGTGCTACACCCCATCCACAATAATTCCGGTGTATGTAAGAGTAAACCCAAGCCCCTTTCGTAATTTTCACTGGCTTGCCGTCTCCTTTATCGAAATACTTTTTTCCCTCGCCCTGCTTAATTATTTGCTTTCTCATCCTGAAGGTCTTTGGTTGAAAATCGTCTCGGCATGTAAAGCGGTCTGGAGACTTCAAACAAAATACTTTTTGCTACTATTTGCATTAATGATTCTTATAACCACAAACTTCTTTTCATGGAAAGTCTTTGAGCACATTCCTCATGTCCAAGATGAAATTTCCCAGTTCTTTCAGGCAAAAATATTTTCCATGGGGAATATAACTGCTCCCTTACCGCCAATCATTGACTTTTTTCAGTACCGTTTTGATAACATAATTTTTGCTGACCGTTGGTATTCGCAATACCCTCCTGGGCATCCATTCTTTTTGCTCCTCGGTCTACTGTTAAAGATCCCATGGATCATTAATCCTATTTTAGGTTCGCTTTCATGCATTCTTCTTTATAAAGTTGCTCTCCAATATTATGGACAACAAGAGGCCAGATTATCAGTCATTCTATTTGCCATATCACCTTTTGTCCTGTTCATGTCCTCAAGTTTTATGAACCATGTTACTACGCTCTTTTTTATGCTTCTCTTTATCTATACATTCAATAAATTTCAACACAATAACAGTAGCTTTCTTGCCATTATTGCGGGCTTATCACTTGGTACCATGCTCAACATTAGACCTCAAGAAGCTCTTGTGATAGGTG
The DNA here is from genome assembly GCA_026388815.1 of Pseudomonadota bacterium. Taxonomy (GTDB): domain Bacteria; phylum Desulfobacterota; class WTBG01; order JAPLJA01; family JAPLJA01; genus JAPLJA01. The sequence continues at coordinate 23,798 of JAPLJA010000165.1, read as the reverse complement.
TACTTTATGGAATTTTTTATCTTATAGAGAAACCGGCTAAAAGAAATTACCTACCTCTCTTAGCCTTCATCTCTACTGTTACCATTATGGCTGGAATACTGCTTCTTTATAATTATAAAACAACCGGGGATCCCTTCCTTTTTGGTTACCAAGTACGGTGGGGTAAAAAACATACCTTCGGATTTTCCAGCGAACCCATCGCGTATAGCCCGCCACACACTCCATTGACAGGTCTCGTGCATACTTTGAGCAACTTCTTTGCATTAAACCAATATCTTTTTGAATGGCCCCTCCCCTCACTCATCCCCTTAGTGATCTTTTGGACACCCTTTTTCTTCAAAAAAAACTCCTGTGATTATCGTCTCTTTTGGGGATTTTTGGCTGCCCCGATAATTTACTTTTTTTACTATTTTCAGGACTTATGTCTTGGCCCAAGATTATATTATATCTCTTTACCCTTCATTATTATTTTAACTACAAAGGCACTTTTTCAGATAATGAAGGGTATCTCTCTTCTAAGATCGTGTTCAGAAAAATATATTAAAGATGCCGTGATTGCTCTCCTCTTTTTATCGGTTGTGTTTTCATGTCTTGTCCGAATGCCACAGCTCTATAATTTTTATTCTGACTCTTACTGGGGGGTTGATGACAAACCCATGAAGAAAGCCAAACAAATAGGTATAAAAAATGCCGTTATTTTCCTAAAGATCAATTACTATGATAGTAAAGGTTTCTATGAGGATTATGTAGGATCTGGTTTCCTTCATAACTCTCCTAACTTAAATGACTCTATTATATTCGCGAGAGATCTTGGTGCAGAGAATGTCCAATTAATGCCTTTTTTCCCTGGTCGATCTTTCTACAGTGCATCAAAAAATGAAAAGGGCGAAATCATCATCGAACAATTGAAGAATAATTGATACATACCAAAATATCATGGGAAACATCATAAACCGAACATTTTATAACTCTTTGAGAACGCTTCCTTTATGGAAATTAGCAATTCTTTTCCTTTCCTTACTGTTCACTACCCACTCTTTAAAAAATGATCCCGGTTATTTTTACCCCCGCATTGATCGCGATTTTTGCTCCTCTTTATTTTTAGTAATGGTAACCCTTCTCTTATCCGGGTTCCTTGTTCAGAGGTGTCTAAAAAGTCGGGGCTCACTATTTTACAATACGCTCTGTTTTCTTGAGAACAAGGTATTTAAAAACTATACCCTCTGGATTCTTTTATTTTGTTCCCTTTTTATCTTTCTCATCATTATCGCTGTTTCCTCTCTGGTCTTTGACAATGTACCGAGAGTTACAGACGAAATCGCACAACTCTTTCAGGCGAAAATATTTTTATCGGGTCATCTCTCTGCTCCTCCACCTCCTCTGCCAGAATTTTTTACTTCTGCAGAGGATAATATGATTGTTCAACCCAAATGGTACTCTCAATACCCGCCAGGATTCTCTTTCCTGCTCATGATTGGACTGCGGCTCGGAAGTCCATGGATTGTTAACCCTCTCCTTGCAGCGCTGTCAGTCTTGCTCGTTTTTCTTCTCTGTAGAGAAACGTTTGATCGCACCACTGCCATTCTTTCAGGGATACTTTTTATCCTGTCTCCTAAAGTCATTTTTACCTCAGCCTCACTTATGAACCATACGTCATCTATGTTCTTCTTTCTTCTCTCTGTTACCACCATTGTGCTCTCCCTTAAAAGGCAAAATAGTCTCTTAGCTTTATGTTCTGGCTTGTCTCTCGGGATGAGCCTCAATATTCGTACCTTAGATGCAATTGTTCTCTATCTACCCGTTGGGGTATACAGTCTGGTGATAGGTTTTAAATCTAAGGGGTTTAGAGTAAGGATTCTGGGAATGTGGTTATTCGGGTTTTGTCTAATGGCAGGCATCCTCTTCTTCTATAACTATAAGACAAATGGCGATCCGCTTCTCTTCGGATACATTGTGCGATGGGGACAAAATCATACTTTAGGCTTTCATGAAATTCGGGGAGGTTGGGTTCACACCCCTTTTCTTGGAATTGTAAATACATTGAGACAAATCCGGCTAACGGATAAAGGCATGTTTGAATGGCCTTTACCAGTTATTTTTTTTATCGTGCTTTTATTTCTTTTTGCCAAGACAACATTCTGGGATTGGATTTTTCTCCTCATCATTGGGTGCAATGTGGTCCTCTATTTCTTTTGGGGCTGGTATGATCGTCTTTTCATGGGGAGATTTTACTTCAACGTAACGCCATTCATTGTTATCCTTACTTCCCGGGGTCTTCTCTGCTTTGTTAAGCTATGTTCTATGCTCTCACTCCCAAACTTAAAGAGGTTCTCTCTTACAGATAATCAACCCGTGCTTGCTCTGACCATAGCAGGAATGCTGTCTCTATTCTCGATTCCTGCCTACATTACTGATCTCATCCCTCAGTACTATCTTCTTGACCTTCAGGTCGACAGGAGGATTGAAAAAGCTGCCAGAGAGAAAGGAATTAAAAATGCTATCGTTTTTATAGAGGCACAGGATAAGAACGAACTTCTGCTCGGAAGTGGTTTCTTTATGAACACCCCGAATCTTGAAACCCAGGATATCATTTATGCCAAAGATTTAGGTAAAAAAAACCCACAACTCCTATCGCTCTTCAAAGGCAGGAAAGGATTTTTGTATAGACACAAAAGAGAGGTAAAAAAAATAATCAATCAAAACGGACTCTCTGAGTCACCGCCAGAAGCTTTTGAATTAATTGAACTGTCGACCTAAAGGCAGAAGAGGACTGGGAGATAGACGTTGGTTATCGCATGAATGATTTGGCAAATCAATTCATAATGGACCATTAGATTTTCACCATGAAATCAGGAGAGTATCATCACACTTCGCAAAAGATTGGATATAGATACTTTGGAATTATCTCTCTTGTTTCGGCCATATCCACTCTATGGCTTGAGTCCCAGGCAAAAACACCCCGGCTGATTATCTTCATCTTTCCAATCATTGGTCTCCTCATTATCTATAATGTCTTCGTTCTCTTAGGGGGGTATGAGAAAGTAACAACTTTCCTCTTCTCGCTCAAGGGTATTATCTCTCTAACATGCTTCCTGCTTTTAACTGGCCTTTGCTGCACACCTGCAAATCAGTGGGGTCTTCTCACCAGATATTTAACGTTATCTCCCAACCCTTTCCGTAACTATCACTGGCTTTCTGTATCTTTTGTAGGAATTCTCTTTTCCCTTTCTTTTCTCAATTATACACTTGGCCATACTGACGGCTTCCCGGTACATATTACTCAAATCTGCAGGATCATCTGGAGGCTTCCCCAAAAATATTTCCTCCTGCTCTTCTCTTCGTTGGTCTTCATCCTTGCAAACCTTTTTTCATGGACAGTCTTTGAACACATTCCCCATGTCCAGGATGAAATTGCCCAGCTCTTTCAGACAAAGATATTCGCGAGTGGACATGTGACAGCCCCTTTACCACCAATCGCCGATTTTTTCCGGTATCGTTTTGATAATATGATCTTTTCTGACCGGTGGTATTCCGAGTATCCTCCAGGGCATCCATTCCTTTTAATGATCGGTGTTATTACCGAAATGCCCTGGATCATTAATCCTCTCTTAGCATCCCTCTCATGCATCCTTCTCTACAACATTATCCTTCAATCCTACGGAGAAAGAGAGGCCCGACTTTCCGTAATCTTATTTTCCACATCCACTTTTGTTCTCTTTATGTCCGCAAGCTTTATGAATCATGTTTCAACACTCTTTTTCCTTCTCCTCTTTCTCTATACCTTGGATAAATCGCAAAGAGAGGAGGGAAACCTATATGCCCTTGCTGCAGGATTATCGCTTGGCACCATGTTAAACATCCGTCCCCCCGATGCCTTGATTATAGGTATGCTGTATGGTTTTTTCTTCTTCGTCTGGAGTCTGTCTAAAAAGATTTTCCGTCCCTTCATCTATTTTAGCTGTGCTGTTGTCATGATGGGTGGCATCCTGCTCCTATACAATTATGTAACCAATGGTGATCCTCTTCTCTTTGGTTACCAAGTATGCTGGGGTGATAAACACTCCTTTGGATTTTTCAGTGTACCTATCATGGACAGACCCCCCCATACTCCTTTGAGAGGACTCATGAACACTTTAAGCAATCTTATCACCCTCAATGAGAATCTTTTCGAGTGGCCTTTTCCCTCTCTCATCCCTCTCATCATTTTCTGGACACCTTTCCTCTTCAAGAAAGACCGGCAGGACTATGTGCTCCTCTGTGGCCTTCTAGCCGCCCCTGTTCTCTATTTTTTTTATTTCTTTCAGGATCTCTGCCTTGGTCCGCGTTTCTACTACATCTCACTGCCCTTCGTTCTTGCTTTAACAGCGAAGGCCCTTTTTCAGATTATGGAAAAGATTGCCTTTTCCAGGCATTGCAGCGAAAGGAGCGTAAAAAATGCCTTCATTGGCCTTCTCTTGTGTTCGCTTGCCTTCTCAGGTCTCGTCAGATTACCTCAACTCTCCAGGTTTTACTCAAACTCGTTCTGGGAAGTTGATGATAAGCTCATGAAAAAAACGCTACAAATGGGCATCACGAATGCACTGATTTTTCAGAAGAGCGAGGATAATCCATATCAAGGGATGAATTTAGGTTCTGGTTTTCTCTATAACTCACCCGGACTCAATGACTCTATCGTATTTGCACGGGATCTCGGCAAGCGTAATAGCGAATTACTCCCTTTTTCCCCGGGCAGGAACTACTATGTCTCTTCAAAAGATGAAAGAGGGGAAATCAGAATCGAACCTCTGGATATCCATACCTTCAGTGGGAACGTCAGAAGTCACAAGGGTGGGCGCTAGCGATATAATCCCCTGAGGTCATTGATCCTGATCTTCAGGAGTTCCCAGCCGGATTTGAACACCTCCTTCAGGGCATTGACCTTGGTATCTTCCTGGTAATGATTCCAGCGAATGGGAATCTCTTTAACCTTAAAGCCGAGTTTTTGTGCCAAAAAGAGATCTTCCGCATCAAAACTCCAGCCGTCCAGGACCTGTCTGGAAAAAATAGGTTGTACCGCATTTTTCTGGTAACATTTAAATCCACAGGTAAAATCCCAGACCTTTGTGGCGAGGAATTTTCTCGCTAAGAAGGAAAAACCCAACCCCAAGATTGCTCTATGGAGGGGAATATTGGTTGCCCTTATTTCACCCTTAGCCTTCCTGGTTCCAATAAAGATATCATACCCTTTATCAAAATTTGCCCTAAACTTATCAAACTCTTCAATAGGTGCTGATGAGTCAGCATCTATAAAGAGGATGTACTCACCTTTGGCAGCTAACATCCCCTGCTTGACTACAAACCCTTTACCCCTATTCTCTTTGAAATCGAGGATAGAAAAGTTATCAAATTTCTCCTCTTTAAAAAACTTCTCCACCACTTCTACGGTATTATCCTTGCTTCCATCATTTACAATCAGAACCTGGTAGGGAAAATCCTTTTTCTTGAGGTAGTCGATAATGCCTTTCAATGTCTTGCGGATCTTCTTAGCTTCATTGTAGACCGGTATTATAATAGTTAAGTATATTCCATCACCTTCGTTATTCATTGGTTTCGTCCTCTGCTCTGTTTGATGGATATTCTATGGCACTATCCTTTTATGCGAAAGTAAAAAACTGAATAGTAAAGCAGTTATTGCTAAGATATTGAAAAAGGTATATCGAGGGTATTTAAACGTAACTTTATAATCCCCTGAATCAGGTGCAAAAAAACCAATCTGTCCACCAGAGTCAATAAGTGGTATCTCTGCACTGTTATAGTAAGCCCTCCATGCAGGAAAATAGTTAGATCTCACTGTCACTTTTGCGCCTTTTTTCACACCAGATAAGATCACCTGCTTCTCAAAAAAGTCTTTGTCAATAACTGTTGCGTTTCCCCCACTATTTACTACTGCGCTTCTTATGTCAGCATTCTGAGATTGAAAGATAACCCAATCGGTATCCTGCCACCCATTCTTAAAGAACTCCGGATATCCAGAAAAATATTGCTTGGTCTTCTCATTCCATACTACTACATACTTCACGCCCCATTGCAAAAGTATTTTGTTGATATCCTCAATTGCCCATTTGTCAATCCGCTTTCCTCTAAAAAACCCCCCCTCAAAGGAATTTCCCCGATACGGAGTATGGTGGTATCCATCATACATATTAGAGAAAAAGAGCTTATTCGTTTCTAACTGCAGCAATGGCAACCAATGGAAATCAGGAACAATCTTTTTGCCCCAACGTTTCCAGTGTTGATTATTTTCTACAGCGATATATCTCCCATCCAGATTTTTAATCATTTCCAAGAGTGGTTTATTATAGGAATCGCCAGGCTTACTATGCTTAAAAACATAGGGCTTATTTACAAAATAGTTGTTAATACACATCATGGAACCCAATAACCCAAATAATAAAATAAGGAAATATTTTTTCTCATAATTCGTGATTAAAAAGCCCACCGCCAGTATTGATAGAAAAAAAGGTATCAAGAACCTTATTCTGCTAAACAATAAATACAGAGAAGAGGGAACCAGCGCATAGAATATGACAATAAATAAAGTAAATATGGCTTCCCTTTTCCAGGTCTTTTGGAAAAACAAATATGCCAAGATGGGAGAGAAAAGTAACGGATAATACGCCTCTCTGGTAGCCCACGAAGAATAATCAAAGAGGCGATACACAGACCTTATCACATTTATAAAGTAATTATCAAACGAAAAATTTGGTGGACTATAGTTACGGTTATCAAGAAGAAAATAAGCTGGATATTTCAGTTTATAAATCAAGAAGGGCGAAGCAATGATGAGAAGCAAGCATCCTAAACAACAGATATATCCCAGATTCTCTCTTCTTGGAGCTATCAGAAAATCGATCAGGATAAACATAATTGCATAAAAGAAAAATCCCAGATGGGTATAAAACAGCAGAGACATGGTAAGCGTTAAAAGGAAGAATGTATAACGTTTTTTTTCTTTTAATCTCTGGAGAAGAATTAAAGACAGGATGAGCAGATCTATGCCGATAAAGGCTGCCACCATGCCAAACCCCAGCAAACCTATCCTGTAATCAAAGTAGTGCAAGACAAAAAATGAAGCAATGGGCAAAGTAAGTAGTGCCTTTGTGTCATTTACTTTGCAACACGTTTTCACATACTCAAGGCAAAGTAAGGGGAAGCTAAGGAGAGATATGAGAATCAATACATGGAACCCTATCTCCCATCCCAGAAAAGATAAAGGAAGCAAAAAGTGCACTAAATTCATTCCCATTTCTGAGGCCGTAAAATATCCCCCGACAAAGGAAGAATCCCACCCAAAATATCCCCATTGTTTTATTATGTCCGCTCCGCGTTTTGAAAGAGCAAAAACGGCTGGATAGTCATCAACCGTAATATATGATGTCCATTCCTTTGGTGGAAAAGAATATAAGAACCATCCGAGTAATAAAGTTATTGAAATAGTAAAAATGCAGAGTCTGGAAGATATAAATTTGCTTATCATTGTTCCTATAGATTTCTGAACAAATTGAGATCTAAATATAAAATAGAGACCAATAAAAAAGATACAAAAAAGCCATAGTCGTTTTGATTGATAAAGGTACACGTCTTTCTGGGTCAAATTGAAAATTCCTACAGAAACAAAAAGAACTATATACTCAACATTCACAAATCTCTCAAGAGAGTCCCACATGCTCAGAGTTAATAAGAGACTGACTGTCACTATCGTGTAAAACAAAAGGAGGCTATTGAAATTCAGTATAACAGAAGATATCCTTTCCTGAGTGGATACCATATTGACGAGATACGAGGAGATTACTTCCCGTGCCCCAAGTAAGTACACAACCCAGAGAAGTGCTATGATAAAAATAATGAGGATATACTTTTTCTCTAACCTTTTAACTGGCAAAGACATTTCTCCCTGTTTCCATACAATTCTACCTTAACTGTGCATGCTTAGATTGTAATAATTTTCAATGATACGTTTACCCAATAAAGCGTGGAAGTCCTTTCACCAAGCTTCACGATGTGATACTATGATATGTAAAGAATTAGATTTTTTCAAATGTTTCATGTATAGCCATCGATTGAGGGTACTGAAATGACCAATAGAGCCACGCTCGTAGGATTAGTTCTGATTTTCCTCTTATCAGCATTTTCGATTACCCTTTTATTGCAACCTGTTGACATCTTCTCCAATTCTCCCATCTATACTGATGACTACTCGATGCATTTCTCTCATTGCCTCACTACAAAAAGATTCCTGTTATCTAGTGGAAAATGTTGGGGATACGATCCCTTCTTTCTCGCCGGCTTTCCTCACGGCGCACTGGTCAACGCCGACAACAAAGCATGGGAACTTTTGTTTTTTATCCTCTCTCCCCTGCTGGGAGAAGGGTGTGCCTTTAAACTCTACCTGATTCTTCTTCTCCTCTCCTATCCTCTGCTCATCTACCTCTCGGCCAGAAATTTCTCCCTCTCCCGAGAACACGGCCTCCTCGCTGCACTCATGGCCCTGCTCCTGTTCCACCTCTCCCTCGCCGTTGATTTCGTGAGCTGGGGAATGGTAAGCTTTGTGTGGGTAAGCTTCCTCTCCCTCTACCTTCTCTCTCTTTTCTACACACTCTTTCACCACTTTACCTGGAAGCGGTATCTCCTCACTACCCTTCTCTCATCCCTGGTGCTCCTGATGCACATCCTCTCCCCCCTCCTCCTCGTGCCACCCCTGCTCATCCTCTATGTCTGCCACTTCAAAACACTCACCCCCCGGCACCACCTTTCGCTTGCCCTCATGGCACTCATTGTACTTTCACTCAACAGTTACTGGCTGATACCCGTCACCCAGTTTTTCCAAGACAAGACCACACGACCTGAAAATTACCACTTCACCCTACAGATTGAAAATGTGCTTGAACCTCTCAATGTCTATATCCGGCAGACCCAGAGCATACTGCACCGGAAGACACCCGCGCTCAACAATACCTTCATGGATGCACTCCTGTTGCTCTTCAGCCTCGCCGGGTTCTTCGGCTGGTGGAAAGAGGGGAAACAAAAACTCTCACTTTCACTGCTGGGTGGAATATTTTTTCTCTTTGCTGCCGCCTACTATGGTTCACACACCGCCGTCTTTCCCCAATTACAACCCCAGCGGTTCACCCTTCCCCTGAACCTATTCCTCCTCCTGCCCGCGAGTGCAGGCCTGGGCGTACTACTCCGCACCCTCTTCAGGGGGAAAGGTATACTCGAAACCACCTTTATCCTCTCCCTGATCACGGTACTTCTGGTGCAGCCGGTATTCAAACCCCTCAAGACGGTATACGGCTACCAGCTCTACCAGTTGAGCTGCGAGTTTCCCGCTCCCTTAAGAGAGCTCCTGAACTGGCTTGCACACGCTACTACCCGGGAGGGAAGAATCCTTATTGAGGACTCAGAATATACCACGAACCACCAATACTATGGAGGTCACCTTCCCGCCCTTTTTCCAGAATATGTGAAACGTGAATTCTTATGTGGCCCCCGTCCGATGTACCCTATCAAGCACAGTTATGCAAGCTTTACAGCAGGACTCCTTTTTGAAAAGAAGATCGGCGACTACTCTCTTGACAAGTTGCAACAACAGTTCAACCTCTACAATGTTAAGTGGATTGTCTGCTGGAGCGAGGAATCAAAAAAGGTTTTTTCCCAGTTTCCGAGATACATTCTTAAATTGAAGGAGATTGATAAATTTTCCATCTATCAGGTCAAAAGAGAATCTTCCTTTTTTCTAAAAGGCAAGGGCGTAGTAAAATCGGATTACAACCGGCTGGAACTGAGCAACGTAGTTCCTCAGAGTGGCGAGATTGTCATCAACTATCACTGGATGAAAGGTTTCAAGACTAACCCTGTACGGAAACTGGAGAGAGTATTTGTCGGTAACGATCCCGTCGGTTTTATCCGTATCCTGGATCCACCAAAGTCATTAGTTATTTATAATGGATATTAACTAAAATCTGTATTATATATTACAGGGAAAATGTGCCTTGTTGAGGTTACATAGCAGAATCAGGGAGAAAAAATGAACTGTAATTTTCATAGTGGGGTAATTTAAAATGATTTCTTTGGGCGTCATAGGGGTCGGAAGGTGGGGGCCGAATATCCTCCGTAATTTTGTTTCTATGGAGGGTGTAGATGTTCAGATGGTTTGTGATACCAACAGCAACAGGTTACTTCAAATAAAAAAACGGTTCCCTCAAATAAAAACAACCACCGAACCATCAGAAATTTTGAAAAATAAAAAGTTAGACTGCACAGTAATTTCGACACCCACATCCACACACTTCACCCTTGCTAAAAAGAGCCTTGAATCAGGACATCACGTGTTTGTTGAGAAGCCTTTGGCATCCTCTGCGCCTGAATGCCAGCAGCTTATTGAAACTGCTCAAAAAAAGAACTGGATCCTGTTTGTAGGACATACGTTTAAATACAATGCAGGAATCAGGGCTGCAAAGGAATACATCGATCGCGGCGAATTAGGACAGATCTATCTCATAGATGCAAACAGGACAAATCTGGGTCCCGTACGTTATGATGTTAATGCACTGTGGGACCTTGCGTCACACGATATATCCATATTCTCCTACTGGCTCGGTGAAAATCCAAAATCTGTTACTGCACGCGGAGGATGCTATCTGAATAAGGATATCGAAGATGTGGTGTATGCGACGTTTGAATACAAAAAAGGGGTTGTTGCACATGTCCATGCAAGCTGGCTGAATCCTCGCAAAGTCCGTCAGATTACCGTAGTGGGTGAAAAAAAGATGCTCGTATGGGATGATATGAATCTTTCCGAGCCCATCCGAATCTACAACAAGGGTTTTGATAAGGACGAAGGTTATCATGACAGCTTTACCGATTTCCGCCTTTCCATCAGGGAGGGGGAGGTTGTAATCCCCAGCATTAAGCTCAATGAACCTCTCCTTGCAGAATGCGAGCATTTTATTGCCTGTGTAAAAACCGGCGCCCAGCCCCTTACAGATGGTCTGGATGGCCTCAATGTTGTAAAAGCACTTGAAGCAGCAACTCAATCAATGAAAGAACAGAGTAAAATTGTTACCATAGACTGACTAACCAATACCCTGAGAACGAGTTAACGCAGGAGAAATGAATGATTCCATTAGTTGACTTAAAGATCCAGTATGAACACCACAAGGATGAACTCAGAAAGGCTATTGAGAACGTCCTTAGCAGTTCGTCTTTTATCCTGGGCAAACAGGTTTCCACTTTTGAAAAGAATTTCGCAGAGTTTATCGGTTCAGTCTATGCTGTGGGTGTAGCCTCTGGTACTGATGCCATCCACCTTGCATTGAGAGCAACGGGGATCTCACCGGGGGACGAGGTGATAACTGCTGTAAATACCTTTTTTGCCACGTCAGCAGCTATTGAACTTGCAGGGGGAAGGCCTGTATTTGTTGACTGTGATCCTAAGACGTATTTAATTGATGTGAATACCATCAAGAAGGCTATTACCTCAAAAACGAAAGCGATTATCCCTGTCCACCTTTACGGACAGGTCGCCCCCATGGATACGATAAACGCCATCGCGGAAAAGCATAATCTTATTGTTATCGAAGATGCCTGCCAGGCTCACGGCGCTCAGTATAAAAACCGTCGAGCCGGAAGCTGGGGAAAGGCAGCCGCCTTCAGCTTCTATCCAGGGAAAAATCTTGGAGCCTTCGGAGATGGAGGGGGTGTCACCACGGCCGATGAAACGGTTTATCAAAACCTCTTGGGCTTAAGGAACTACGGTTCAACGAAAAAATACTATCATCCGACCTTTGGGATGAACAGCCGTCTCGATGAGATTCAGGCAGCCATTCTCAATGTGAAACTCCGATTTTTAGAGGAGTGGAATAAGGCACGGATAAGGGCAGCTGAACGGTACAGGAGGAACCTTGAATCGAATCCATCAATTACCCTTCCTGCCAAAGCCGATCATTCCACCCACGTCTACCATCTCTTTGTCATACAGGTTCCGGGCAGCCGGGATTTGATTATCGAGAAAATGGCTGAAAAGGGGATTTACTGCGGTATTCACTATCCCATACCCCTCCATCTGCAAAAAGCCTACGCCTATCTGGAATACAAAGAAGGCGACTTCCCTCATGCTGAATCTCTTACAAAAAAGATTATCTCTCTTCCTCTCTTTCCTGAAATTACTGACGACCAGATAGATTCTGTCTGTGAGATTCTCACCCGTCTTTGTACAGAGGGCAGCGAGTGACCTGTGTTTGATGGGAAACGGATAATCTGTATTGCACCCTGCTATAACGAGTTCCACAAAATTGACAAAGTTGTATCAAGAATAGATACATCCGTTGTAGATGAAATACTCATAGTAGATGACGGCTCTGATGACAGCTCGCCGGAAACGGCAAGAGCGCTGGGGGCAACCATCATCCCCCTCGGGAAGACCCTGGGGGTCGGCTGTGCCATCCGTAAAGGGATAGAGTATAGCCTTGCCAATTCCTTTGACATCATTGTAATCATTGCTGGCAACAATAAAGATAATCCAGAGGAAATTGTAAGGCTAATAAGTCCGATAACGAGAGAAGGGTATGACTTCGTTCAGGGTTCACGGTTCAAAAAAGGCGGCTACTACGGGAAAATGCCTCTCTATAGAATATTCGCAACGAAAGCCCACCCCATTCTGTTTTCTCTGGTCTCTGGAAAGTGGGTGACAGACAGTACCAATGGATTTCGAGCGTTCAGGACATCACTTTTTCAGGACAAACGTATTAATCTCTGGCAGGAGTGGCTTGACCAATATGAACTTGAGCCATATCTGTACTATAAAGTGATTAAACTTGGCTACAGGACAAAAGAGGTACCGGTGACAAAGATATATCCGCCAAAAGCACTTGGTTACACCAAGATGCAGCCCATAACCGGTTGGTGGAGCATTCTCAGGCCACTTTTCCTGCTTGGTCTTGGTTTTCGCCAATAGGGGGAGCGCATATGAAGCACAAGGTTCCTTTTATCCATAACGATGCCGTAGTAGAGTCACAGAGTATTGGTGATGGCACACGAATCTGGAGAAACGTCCATGTAATGCTGGGAGCGGTAATTGGTAATGATTGCAACATAGGTGAGGGGTGTTACATTGAGAACTACGTGAGGATAGGGAACGGTGTTACTGTAAAGAATAACGTAGCAATCTGGGATAATATTACGATTGAAGACGATGTTTTTATAGGCCCCGCTGCAGTCTTTACAAATGAACTTAAGCCCCGGGCTCAAAACAAGAGAAGACCGGAAGAACTGACCGGCACCCTCATCAAAAGAGGTGCTACTATTGGGGCAAATGCCACCATTATCTGCGGAATAACCATCGGCGAATATGCCTTTATCGGGGCTGGGTCAGTCGTTACCAGAGACGTTCCTCCCTACCATATCGTTTACGGCCATCCTGCAAGGTTTAAAGGATACATGTGCCGCTGTTCTGAGATAATCCCTCCTGGTATTTCCCCCTTCCAGTGCAGATGCGGATTGAAATATGAAATCAGGGGTGCTGTTGTAACGGAAATTTCATAATCTGTTAAATACCCATAGAATCATGATGCACAGTAAACAACGTGCTATACAGGTGCTGTTCCTGTTTGTCCTCCTTATAAGAATTGCTCCTGTGATTGCCACTTTCCTCGGCATAGATTCTTTCCAGTCGGGCAGTGGTGATCTTCTCCTGTATTTAGGTGGTACTCTCCCTTCTATATCGATTTTCAAACCAAAATGTTCATACTTGCTCTTCTCTACCTCATGGCTACGGAAAAATATCATCTCATTCCACCTCTAATGACGGTAGGAGTCTTGCAAAAAGAATCTATCCTGTTTTTTGTACCGGTGGTATTTGTTCACTACATGCAGACTCGTGGAGGTAAGAGTAAGAATGCACTGTTCTATCTCAGCACCTTGATTCTCTTTCCTGCCGTAACACTCTTCATCGTACGAAGTGCAATCGAGGTTCATAATTCCTATAATGCAATCGGTGATCTGCAAGGAATTTTCGTTTATCAAGTAACAAACGAAAAATTCTGGCCAAATTTCATCCTCGAAATATTCAGCGATCTCGGCCTGCTGCCACTCATTCTTTTTTATACAGAATGGCGGATAGCTGGAACTTCTTTCGGCATAACCTGCACTGGTTAATAGCAACGATAGTCGGGTTTATCCTTCTGTTCTACGGTGCGGATAAGACCCGTCTCTTCCTTTATATGCTGCCAGCGGTCATTGTGGTAACTACAAAAATCATTGAACCGATTCTCTATCACTCAAAGGTCCGTGTCTACCACTGGATTGCGTTATCTCTGCTATTGCACTACTATGTTGGGTATCATTTTACCCCGATGGATTCTTCCGTGGAATTTTTGAACCGCATGATACCTGTGTATGCCTCTGGTCAACCCCTCCCCAACTTCATCAGAATAGGAGCAGTTTCCCTGATCTGGATAGGGCTTACGGCATGCCTCCGTCCCTTTGGTCACCGAACTAATACCCCATATTCACCAGAATCTTCATAAAACACCTTACGGCATACCTTATTTCTGAATTCCATATCTCTTCCAGGAATTTTTTTCCCCATCATAGACAAATATCCTGTTCTGCGGGAATGGTTTGAGACATGCGGTGTCATCTATCCACCAGAAGAAGTATACATCCCCTTTGGTATAAGGAGGAACAGTTACAGGAACAGACTGGGCATCTCTAAATGTTGGTCGTTCTGCTGTTTAATTGTTCAAGGGCAGTGGCTTCCTTACAGCGAGAAAACATCGTGTAATATGGGTAAAGGGAAAGACAATTTATCAATACAATGATTGCTATGAAAAATCCTTTGAACCGCGATTTGCTGCAGTTAACTACTGCAAGCATGTAATAAAGCGGCCAGATGTATATCAGTCCTCTCAGGAGCCATTGAGGCCTTGGTGATAATGGACTGCCAGCCAACAGTGCCAGTGTTACTGGAACAACAATACAGATTCCCAGAATCACCATAAACTGCCGTTGTTCAGGGGCGTATCCCTTCAGTTTTGTCAATCCGATCAAGAATATGATCAAGAAAATAACAAGGCCTACGATGGAAATGGCAAGATTCATAGAGAAATTTTGATATGCTACATGAGGACCCGGCTGCTGCTCAGTAATTGTTATCAGGTCAATGGTGCCCACATTGAGCATGTTGATCAAGGCAATG
The DNA here is from genome assembly GCA_026388815.1 of Pseudomonadota bacterium. GTDB lineage: Bacteria > Desulfobacterota > WTBG01 > JAPLJA01 > JAPLJA01 > JAPLJA01. The sequence continues at coordinate 8,563 of JAPLJA010000165.1, read as the reverse complement.
ACAGCTCCCCAGTTGGTAACCCTATCTATTGCGTCGGAATAATTAAACTTCCCCTGGAGGATCCGAAGGAATAACGGGAGTGCAATCAAAGCAGATGTCAATAATGATACGAGCAGTGTCTGCCATCGCCGGTAGAGTATGATGCAGAGGATTTGTGCAGCAAGAAGGAAAAGACCGTAATGATGAGTATATGACATTATGAATATGGCTACTGCATAGAAGAGATTATTTGCCAAAGTGGGATTCCTGAGACAGCGCAAGAGCAGACCTACCGATAAAACCCCTAAAAAGGCTAACATGATGTACGCACGCAATTCCTGGGAATAATAGACGAGCATAGATGATACCGAAACCAAGAGCACAGCATACAACCCATCCATCTTTCTGAAAGAGCCTTGGCGCATACACCAGTAGACAAGCGGAAGTATGAGCATACCGAATACCACAGATGGTATCCGCATGAGGGCAGGAGTATCTCCCAAGAAACGCATCGTGAAATGCAAGACGGCGTAGTACAGAGGAGGGGTAGGGTCAGATAAAGCAACATTCCACATTTGGATAAAAGGGGTTCTCCGCGCAAAAGACCAGCTGCATACCTCATCAAAACTAAGGGGTCCATTCAGGTGAATTAAACGGAGAACCAGTCCAATAAAAAGAATCATTAGAAATAAGAAAATTTCATTAAGTTGGGGCAATTGTGGTTTATTCATTGCTAGACCTCTACCCAGAAGAACTCCTTTTGGTCAGTTCACATGTTCCTGTAAAAACGAAAAGACTCCGTGTAAACCACTATTAATCTTTTTGTATCTTTGTAATCAGTGGTTCATCGAGGTCGAAAAGACTACATATTTTATTATAAAAAGTGTAGAATTGTGCAAATATTTTATATAAAATTTGCAATGGGATTGGCTACGGTAAAGGCCGTGTTATTGAATAGGCATAAATAGGATTAATCTCAATAGTCAGTTTTATACCAGTATATTCATGAAGGGAATAATTCTCATCCAGCCAAAAACCGGCACATTTGATATGCTGGGCGCCCGGCTTCCCTTGGGCCTGCTGTCAATAGCAGCGATGCCTTATCAAAGGGGCTATCAGGTAACCATCATTGATCAGCGAGTGGAAGCAAATTGGCAGCAACGACTTGAAACAGCGCTTCGAAATAACCCGCTCTGCGTCGGCATAACCTGCATGACGGGAAAACAGATACACCATGCGCTCGAAGCCGCTACAATTGTCAGAAAGCACAGCAACGCTCCACTGGTATGGGGCGGAGTTCATACCACAATCATACCGGATCAAAGCCTGGAAAATCCGTACGTTGATATTATAGTTCTCCGTGAAGGCGATCTAACCTTTATGGAACTTGTGGAGGCGCTGGATAAAAAAGAGCCGCTCACGAGCGTACCAGGTATCTACTACAAACACGACGGAAAAATTATAAAAAATCAAGAGCGTGGTTTTATTAAAAATCTTGACGAGCTTCCGGAACTTCCCTATGAACTGGTTAATGTGGACGCCTATGCATCCCTCCACATTGAGGGCAAATCACTTGACTTTGTCAGCAGCAGAGGCTGTCCCTTCAAGTGTTCTTTCTGTTATAATAATTATTTTAACAAGCGGACCTGGCGGGCTTTCTCAGGCAAAGAAACCGTAAAACGGCTCAAACATTTTGTTGAAAAATTTAAGGTCAAGACGGTTTATTTTCAAGATGATAATTTCTTTACCGACCTGAACCGGATTAAAGAAATATTGCAGGGTATTATTGATGAAAAGCTGGACATCAACTGGGGAACCCTTGGCCTGCGTGTGGATACAGCCATCAGAATAGATGATGAGCTGTTTGAGCTTATGGTAAAGTCAGGCTGTATCAATGTCGACATCGGTGCCGAGTCAGGCAGCCGGCGTATCCTTGAAATGGTGGACAAACAAATAACTGTCGAAGATCTGCTTGCAGTAAACAAAAAAATAGCAAAATACCCGTTTATCGTTAAATATACGTTTATTGTCGGGTTCCCGACCGAAACAAAACAAGAAATGTTTTCTACAATCCAGACCTGCTTACAACTGGTACGGGAAAACAAAAATGCTTATACGCCGGTGTTTGTATATACCCCCTATCCGGGAACACCGATGTATGATTTTGCCCTGCAGAATGGTTTTATTCCACCCAAAAGCCTTGAGGAGTGGGGTTATTTCGGCACGACAGACTGGTATTTCAATTTTAAATCTTGGCTCAACACCAAACAGGCAAATCAGCTCAAGAGCATAGAATTTACCTCTTTATTTTCAAACAAAAATATTAAATACAAGATCAACAAGCCGTTAACAAACCTGCTTTTCAATCTTTATCATCCGATAGCAAAATTCCGGTTTAAAAACCATTTTCATGCGGCACCTTTGGACAGCATGCTGTTCAGAAAGTTTTTTTCAAACAAACTGTAAATTCAGGAACTGCTCTTCAACAGTTCCCTTGCGTTCATTCTCCAGAACCACAGCTTAAACAGTACACAGCCGATCATAACGAGAAAAAGACCGAACGCCGGGAAAAAATAGAAAAAATGAGGTTTAACATCTATCAGGTTTTGTATGAATCGAGCTGGGTTGGTTATGTCAATAGTTGCTTGTTATGGTTTGACCTTTCGCTCTTATTGCTACGCACATAAAACCATTTGATAGGAATAACATATTTGTTTATAATGCCATCAACTTTGGCGGAAATATGGCGCACAAAAAGTTCAATAAACATGCATCCTGGTTGCCATAGTTTTGACCGGTTATAAGCACTCTTTATGAGCATGCCCGTTATGAATAATACTGCAGCAGACAGAGCGCCTTCAACTTTCAAGCAATAAAAAAACTTTCAGGAGTAGAGTTCATGGAATTATCCTCTATGATGACTAGTCCACAAATTGAGACAAACTTACTCGAAAGAATCGAAAATCCCGATGACTTAAAAAAACTCACCGTGGCCCAGTTGATCCGGTTGGCTGAAGAGATAAGGAAGTTCATTATCAATACTGTTTCAAAAACCGGTGGACATCTCGGGTCGTCCCTCGGGGTTGTCGAACTTACGCTCGCACTCCACTATTTTTTTGACAGCCCCAGAGACAAGATAATCTGGGACGTCGGCCACCTAAGTTACGCACACAAAATTATTACCGGCAGAAAACACATTTTCCACACATTACGCCAATATGGAGGAATCAGCGGTTTCCCCAAAATCACTGAAAGCGAGCACGACGTCTATGGCGCAGGTCATGCGTCAACCTCCATTTCTGCTGCAATAGGCTTTGCCAAAGGCCGCAGGCAAAAGGGGTCAGGTCTTGGGATATAAGTTTATCTTCTCTAATTCCTTGACCGTCTTGCTGATCGTAGTATAGTGCAAGTGCAAATGATCTACAATCAGTTTCAAGGTGTACCTATGATGCACTCACGACGCATGTATGCCTGGTGGATAATCGCGTTCCTCGCTGTTTTCGTCTTGATTTTGCCTTTTCCGAATAAATCGCTCAGTAAGGGTCTGCTTGAATAACGCTGCTGCCGGGGAATCTCTTTAGACTTCTCTTTGTCCAGCGTAGATCATAACTGATAAATCAAGACCTGACCCCTTCTTTGCTTTCGGCCTTCACCTGTTCCAGTTCTTCTTGAGTGAGTTCAACAAGTGCACACATCTCCTCCAAAGGTGGGTCCATAGGATTCACCATAAATGGCTGCAGTTCATTCGTCAGTGCTGCAGGATAGGTAAGATCATGTCTTATTATACCTTTAGGGAGCCACTTCAGGAAGTTGTCGTGGGCTAAATAGGAGGAGATTATCCACCCATACACCTTTTCAGCAGGCCAAGAGGCCCACCACCCGATGAAACCTGATGATTTAGCAAAAGGGCCGAGGATATTCCAGATGGCAAGAGTTTTGCGATGGCCGGAATTCATCAGACGCGGTTTTTTATTGGGCGATTCAGGGTCTGACACTAAGAAGAAATCTATGCCGTGGTCCTTGCGGTCCCTGCCCGTTACTATTGATGTCCATATGGCTGCAGGTGAAATCGTTGGCTCCTGCGACTTGAGTATACCCTGCACGCCCCCATCCATCAATTTTTTCAATTGGGAAAGCCTTCCTTCCTTTATCATCGGCTTTATGACCGAAAACGTCGCGCCGTCAAGCCCGACAAGCAGAATTTTAAGATTGCTGGGATGGGTCTCTTTAACCAGTTCCTCAATCGACGACGCCTGATGCCTCGAGCAGGCATAAACTGAACATAGAAAAACCACAATCGTGATAATTATTATCGCACAAATAGATTGATCTTTCGTGTGGCGATGTAAAGCACCTGAACTTTTTTTGTTTTTTAACGTCTGTTGACCTGTTTTCAGAAGTGGCTCAAACATATATTCTCCCCCGTATTACCGTAAACAAATGATCTCGACCCTAAAATTATACCGAGTATTTTTATTCAAACTCTTCCAATTGTTCCCTAATTTCTCTTAGTTTTTTATCCTTGTTTTGCACGGGAATGAGATTGTTCTCGACTATGTAATCAGAAACGAGTAACCCTGCCAAATGGTTACCTTTTATGTTCCAGTGACCATCGAATCGCCAATAGAGATCTTTTTCAGGATCCAGGTATTTATGGCTATCGTGTTTCGCATATTTTTTAAATAATGGCTGAAGGTCGATGTACACGATTTTTTCTCTTTCAAAGAATTTACAAAGTTTTCTTATTGGGGTATCAAGGTCAATACCGTTATCCTTCAACTGTTGGGGAAAGTAAATCTGATGTTTTGCAGGAATTATTACCACAAGCAAATTCGTTCCAAGATTATCGGCAAGCCTTTTAAAAGCTCTGAAGTTTGCAAAATGAATGTCCCAAGCTTTTTTTAGCCATGGGTATTCATTCTCTGGTAAAGATAAAAAGCCAAAAAACCAATAACCGGGAGGAATCGGAGGAGGTGGAACTGGGCGAGTGGCTTCTTGTTTAGGCCTGTAAAGGAGTATGTGAAAAATATTCCGTATTATTTCTTTAACCTTATTGCATAAAATGGAATTTTTTAAAAACCAGCTTTTTACTGCGGTTAAAAAAGAATCATTGTTATTTTGCGACCTTCCATATTCCTCCAATTCTTTTTCTAAGGTTAATATATCTTTCCTGGTTACAACTCCACTCTTAATATCAGAAATTTTAAATGTAGCAACGGTAAAGCCTTTTACGACAGTTGTTGAAGGGAAAAGATAATCCTCGGTGAAGTCATTAATATGATAGCCAATAATAATTAGTTTTGGCGGCCTTTTTATCTTTGAAATAATCTTTTTGGCCTTAAGAAATTCCTGCTTAGTACCATATCCAACAACACCACATTTCAATACTCGAAAATCAAGGATATTTTGGGCGATTGTTCCCCATTTGTCTTTAAAAGGTGCAAACAGATGGGTAAAACTGTCCCCCAACAAAAGAATATAATCCACTTGTTCTTTGTAGGGGGTATCGAAACACCCAAGTTCATTAGACCAGAATTCATAGAAATAGTTACCTTCAATATGCGCTTTTGTTTTTGGGAAATTTTCCTGGATGTCGTATCCTAATTCACTGTCTGGTTTAAAATAATATCTGTAAGCAAGGGAAAAGTTAGGCGGTTTTTTGTATTCTTTCAACCTCAATATAAATTCTGAAATTAAAAAAGAAACTATACAGGTCAAAATCAAAAGACATATGTTTGTTGCCCACTTTTTAATCCGCCTCATATTCCTTCTCGAATGCTTTTACCGAGTGTGCGTCAGAATTGGTTGTTTTTTAGTAACGGCGCAGCGGCTCCCTGAAATGATTATAATTACAACAAAAAAACCATCTAAAGGCTCAACTCAGAGATAAACATTGTCCCAGAAAAGATTCTTAAGTCCATTTCTGGGGTTTCTCCTGTTCTCACCTCACTCCTCCGCTCCCTGCGGTATCAGTTTAGCCATCCGCAAGAGATTATAGGCAGCGCCCACAAGCCACGCTGCCAATTGCGTCTTTCCTATCCCTTTAAATCGTGTCCTCCTAAAGCCCCCTACGGTTTTCACCCAGCCGTAGATTTCTGCCACCCTCTTCCGAATTCGCTGGCTGATACTATATCCGACATGCTGGGTCGTCCTCCCATCGATTGCCGAACCACCTTTTCTTTTGGTATTGGCCGCTACGTGAGGGGTAATTTCCCGACTACGCAGCAGGGAAACAAAACCACGGGTATCATATCCTTTATCCCCTCCCAGGGTCTTGGGTCTGACCCCACGACGGCATTGACGTTTCAACATCGCTTCTGCCGCTTCCGCCTCCGCAGTCTTCGTTGCCTTCGTAACCTTCACATCCACCAAAAGACCATTTCTGTTCTCCATCAAAGCATGTGCCCCATAACAAAGTTTGGCTTCTTTCCCCTTTCCCTTCCGCATCAACCGGCTCTCAGGATCAGTCGTGGACTCGTGCGTCTGGTTGCTCCGCTTCTCCCCGTGAAAATCTACCGTGGGGTTCCAAGGATCATCATAATCCGGAGGAACCTCTCCTTTCGGCCGGAAACTCTTGAGACTGGCCCACGCCTCAATCAGCGTCCCATCCACCGTAAAATGATCGTCACTCATCAGCCCTACACTCCTCGCCTGGCGAACAACCGCATCGAAAAAGAGACGACCAACTTCGTGATCCATTAGCCGTTCCCGGTTCTTGGTAAACACCGTAGCGTCAAAGCTCTCTGCCATCATGTCCAGATCGAGAAACCATCGGAAGAGCAGATTGTAATCCAGTTGTTCACAAAACTGCCGCTCACTCCGAACGGAAAAGAGCGCAATCAACAGGAGCGATTTCAAGATCGTCTCCGGTGGTATGGAGGGACGGCCGGTCGTGGAGTACATCTGTCCGAAGACCGGAGAAAGGCGTTTCAGTTCCTGGTCGGCCAGAGCTTTAATCCGTCGTATGGGATGGTCGGGGGGAACCCGTTGTTCGGGTGTGATGAAGCACAACATGGTAGCTTGTCTATCAGGTCTTGCTCGCATGGATGCCTCCGTTCTCTATTTTTAGGGCATCCTATCATAGGTGCGGTTCAGAATAAATTAAAAATGCTTAAATCAGGGAGTTTTTCAGCAACCTTTTCTGCTAGCTAAATATATTTGTCGCCATTGAGACTGAAAAGACGCTTATAAAGGCTGGATGAAAAAAGTTATAGTGTGAATTCATCATTATTCCTTTATCAAGATTAAAATCTAAATTTGTTATTTCACATAACCTAATGCGCGAAGCATATCAAGGTTCTCTTTACTCTCAATTTTTGATGAAAGCGAAACCCTTTGTCGTTTTATATAATTTTCATAAGACCTGATAGTTTTTATCGGATATTTTTCAAGAAATGTTTCGTCGATAATTTCTTTCAATACACGACCCTGAATATCATCAGGGATTGGCAAACCCATTAATGCTAAAATCGTGGGGAATATATCAAAAATTTGTACCGTAATTTTTGAGACTTTTTTTATTGGTTTGCCATACGCAATGAATATACTATCTATATGATGATCACCTGACAACCCAATGGCAACAGCATCTGGTTTTTTGGATTGCTTATTAGAATCCGGGTTTGGAGATTTAGTTACAGATTTCATTTGAGGCAATACACCTGAAGATTTAGATCCATGATCAGAAATAATAAATACAACAGTATTTGGATCAACTTGGACTGCACCCCATGGACTGTAGACTTAACGTGGCAGTTTTAGGGTGAGCTGTCCGAGTGATTGTTTTCTCTGCTCGTCTTGTACTATAGCCTCAAACTCTTCTGGGGGCAAGTACTGAATCCCCGAATGGACACGCTTCCGGTTGTAGACCTCCTCGATGAACTCCGGAATACGCTCCACAACGTCCGTAAAGCTCTCATACTCCCATAAGTACACCTCCTCGTTTTTTAGCGTTTTAAAGAAGGCCTCAGCGTAGGCATTGTCATCCGGATTGCCCTTGGATGACATGCTGATGACAACCTCATGCTCTTGCAGTTCCTTGAAGTACTGCGTACAGGCATACTGGACACCCTAGTCCGAGTGGTGGATCAATCCTGCCCTGGGTATACGGGTCTTGAGTGCCATGCGGAGCGCCTCCAGGGTCAGGTGATGGTCGATACGCTTGGCAAGCGCCCAGCCTACTACCCGGCGTGAGAACACATCCATCACGACGGCCAGGAATACAAACCCCGTTAAGATGTCCGCCGTAGGCGGATAGGTGATGTCGGCCACCCAGACCTGGTTCACATCTCTGACCTCCAATCCTTTGAGCAGGTTGGGATATACGGGGAATGCATGATCCGAGTCGGTCGTCCGGATGAACCGCCGCCTGATATGCCGGAACAGGTCGTATTTGTGCATGACCCTCAGAACGCGTTTTCCGTTCACCCGCAGGCCGTATCGCAGCAGAAGCTGTGCCCGCAGTGTCCGATACCCCCAGCACGAGTAGTTGGCTTGCAGTGTCTCAATGGTATCCCGCAGATCTGCATCTGCCTGCTCCCGGTCCTTCCTGGGCACCTTCGGCGTGTAATAATACGTGGACTCG
>JAPLJA010000302.1 GCA_026388815.1 Pseudomonadota bacterium | reverse complement strand
GGGTTTGCCTTTATTATCACGGGAGTCTGGATGGTGGCACGGTGAAGGATAGCCTTCCTTTTTTACTCTTTCGAAGCCTCAGACCCAAGCAGTGGACAAAGAACGTGGCAATCTTTGCCGCTCTTGTCTTTTCCCAGCGTCTTTTTGATCCCTCATTTTTTCTTGAGACCCTTCTTGCCTTTTTCCTCTTCTGCTTCATCTCTGGTTCTGTCTATATTTTGAATGATGTAGTTGACCTTGAGCAGGATAAGAAGCATCCCCAAAAATCAAAAAGGCCCATAGCTTCAGGGAAACTCAAACCGTCTGTTGCAATAGCCACCGGGGTTATTATTTTGATGCTCGCCACGACCATCGCTTTCTCTCTCAGTTTCCCCTTTGGTATGGTAGCCGTATCGTATCTCATACTCCAGATTCTCTATTCATTTTATCTGAAACACTTGGTAATCCTTGATGTCTTCTGTGTGGCAGCAGGGTTTGTCTTGAGGGTTGTTGGTGGTGCTGAGGTGATTCATGTGCCCATCTCTTCCTGGCTGCTTATCTGTACTATCCTGCTTTCCCTGTTCCTGGCCATGAGCAAGCGGAGACATGAGCTGATCCTTCTGGAGGATAATGCCGTACACCATCGGAAGATCCTCTATGAATACAGCCCTTACTTTCTTGATCAGATGATATCAGTAGTCACCTCTTCCACAGTTATAGCCTATGCGCTCTATACCATGTCGGAAGAGACGGTTAAAAAGTTCCATACCGATAACCTCAAATTCACTATTCCCTTTGTTATCTATGGCATCTTCCGCTACCTTTACCTGATTCACCAGAAGAACGAAGGAGGAAGCCCGGAGATGGTGTTGTTGACTGACAAGCCCTTAATCATTAATATCCTTTTATATGGACTGGTGGTTGGCTTCATTCTGTATTTTTAAAAAGGAGGAATGAGCATTGGCACGTGCAAAGGTTGTAGTTTTAAAGACCAGACCGGAGAGCGTCCTTGAAGATTATAAGAAACTGATGCACCTTGCGGAGTACGAAAAATTTCTCCCCAAGGACAGAGACACTGCCTTAAAGATAAATATTTCCTGGCATCACTTTTATCCAGCCTGTTCCACTACGCCCTGGCAGCTTGAAGGTGTGATCAAAACCCTTCTGGACGATGGGTATAAGAAAGAGTTGATTCACGGTTGCCAGAACCGTACGGTGGTGGTGAGTGCAAAAAAAGGGGAGGTTGCCAATAAACACAAGCCGGTCCTTGCTCGATACGGACTGAGAAACATCCACCTGTATGAGAAGGATGAAGAATGGGTTGTCTATAACCCCAAGGGGAAGATGCTGGTTCTCCCCGACATCTTCCCGAAAGGGATCCATATCCCCAAAAGGATGATCGGGGAAAACGTGATCCATCTCCCCACCATGAAGACCCATGTCTTTACGGTAATGACCGGTGCTATGAAAAATGCCTTCGGTGGTCTGCTCCATGAAAAACGACACTGGACACATTCGGTCATCCATGAAACCCTGGTTGATCTTTTAACCATCCAGAAAGAGATCCACTCCGGTATTTTTGCGGTCATGGACGGTACATTCGCAGGTGATGGACCGGGCCCGCGGTGTATGGTCCCCTACATAAAGAACTATATCCTCGCCAGTAATGATATGGTCGCAATTGATGCGATCTCAGCCAGGATGATGGGTTTCAACCCGCTCTCCCTTAAGTTTATCCGTCTTGCCCATGAGGCAGGGCTGGGCTGCGGGGATCCGAAAGAAATCGAGGTTATCGGCGAGGATATCGCGAAGGTGAATTTCTGTTTTCGTGGAGATATGAATACCATGGCCAGCCGGGGTCAGAAATTCATTTACTGGGGTCCTTTGAAACCTCTGGAAAAACTTCTCTTGCGAACTGTCCTTGTACCCTGGTCATACGCTGCCTCGATCGTCTATCATGACTGGTACTGGTACCCGTTCATCGGAAAGAAAAGGGTGAACGAAGCGCTACAAACCGGATGGGGCAAGCTTTTCCTGAAATATTAACCTCCGCACCCGTGTGAAAAAAAACAGCCCTCTGTTATTACCACCTCATTTTACCTCAATAAAGAACGGTCCTCTTATGCTGTGGGTCAGGGAGGAATACCGGGAGAGACTCCTGGGACAGGGCATAGAGAGACTTGAGGATTTGATTGCCCGGGCAGAGGTAAAAAGACATTTCGACGGGAGAAGTCTCCTCACCTCGGTTGAAATCAAAGGAAGTCAGGGAGAACGGATGGTGATCCGCTCTTACTTCCATGGCGGGTGGTATGGAAAGATAAACAAGAATCTTTTCCTTGGAGAGTTGAGGCCACTGCGTGAACTGATTATCAGCGAGGAGGTTTCTCGGCGGGGAATACCGACCATCACGATCCTCGCAGCCTTAAGCCAGAGGAGCATCGGCCCCTTCTATCAGGGCAGACTCATATCGAAAGAGATATCCGGTGCTTTGGACCTCATTCGTTATCTTCAGGAGATGAAACAGAGACCAGTCAGAGAGCGTCTGAAAGTAAAAGCCAGGTTGATTAAGGCTGTGGCTGGAGTGGTGAGAACAATGCATGACCGGGGTATCTACCATGCCGATCTGCACCTGAAGAATGTCCTGGTTCAGGAAACATCAGAGAGAGATTTTGCCGTCTATCTGATTGACTTTGATAAATCAGAGATCCGTGACGTCATTACTCCGGCAGAGCGGATAAAAAATCTCATGCGGTTGAACCGGTCTGCGGAAAAACTCAAGAGGAAAGGGCTGCCCATAACATTTTCTGACCAGTGGAGATTTCTCAGGGAGTACTTTCACGATGAGCGGCAGGCCATTGAGGGAGTTAAAAAAGACGTAAAGCGTTATCTCATCTGGCAGGAGTTCCATCGATTGGGATGGAAACTTTCTTCCCTTTTCTCCACGCCGCTCAGCTCAGTTTTTTCGCCTCATCGATCAGCATAATGGGGATGTCATCCTTGATCGGATAGAGGAGTTTGCACGCAGTGCAGATTAACCCATCCTGCGTTTCATTCAAATAAATTTCCCCCTTGCATTGTGGACAGGCCAGGATATCCAGTAACTCCTTGCTGATTGCCATAGTTTCCTCCTCTTCTGAATTTTGGATTTTAGATTTTGGACTGCGGATTTAATTCCGCATTCCGAATTCCGCAATAAATTACCTTTCACCCTTCTCCTTTCACCTCTTCCATCTCACCTCTTCTCATAGAGCCCAATATTCTTGCTCAGCCATTCATATTCTTCCCTGAGGCCATGGTGCAACTGGATGCGTGGATTATATCCTATAAGACGTCTTGCCCTGGTGACATCGGCAAGGGTATGTCTTACATCCCCTTTCTGAGCCCCATGCTTTTTAATCCTGACGGTCTTCCCGCTGATCTCGCCTAAGGAGCGGATCACTTCGTTCATGGATGTCTGCGAGCCTCCCCCTATGTTGATAGTTTCTCCTGTAACCGTGCTCTGTGCAGCGAGGAGATTGGCCTCGATGATATCCGAGATAAAAGTAAAATCCCTGGTCTGTTCTCCATCACCGTAGAGAACGATTGCCTCATCCTTCAGGATCGACCGGATAAAGAGGTTGAAGGCCATGTCCGGTCTCTGCCGCGGCCCATAGACGGTAAAGTAGCGGAGATTGATAACCGGTACTTGGAAGTTTTTCCAGTAGAGCAGGCAGAGATGTTCACCAGCCAGCTTGGTAACTCCGTAGGGTGAGATAGGTTTCGGCATACTTTCTTCAGTCAGAGGGAGATCATCACTGTCCCCGTAGATGGATGATGACGAGGCATAGACAAATTTTTTTATCCCTGTTCCCTTGCAGGCCTCCAGTAGTGACTGAGTAGCCAGGATATTATCGTGTGTATAGTGTTCGAAGTAATTGCCCCAGCTGGTTCTGACACCGGCCTGTGCTGCCTGATGGAAGACCCAGTCAATCCTGGAGATATGCTTTTCCATATCCATTCTTACCAGGTCCTGCTCTATAAACTGAAAGCGGGGATTATCTTTCAGCCCTTTCAGATTGTGCTCCTTTATCGACCGGGGGTAATAGTCTGTAAAGCAATCAATGCCTGTTACATCATGCCCTTCGGCAATTAGTTTCTGAGCGAGATGGGAACCGATAAAACCGGCTGCTCCGGTTACCAGACACCTCACACTGTTCTCCTTTCTTCTCGAAAGACCTGAGATCTCGAGGCTGTATTTTTTACCTTTGACAGTAATACATCGAATACCTCTTCCACTTCAATACTTTTCATGCAGGTTCTTTCATCACATTTCCTTTTAAAGCAGGGGCTGCAGGGAATATCTTTACGGATGACCATACTGTTTCCGGGAGGATAGGGGCCGGTTCTCCAGGGAGCAGTGGGACCGAAAAGGGAAAT
>JAPLJA010000005.1 GCA_026388815.1 Pseudomonadota bacterium | reverse complement strand
GGATAAAAAAGTAGTAGTGGAAATGAAAAGACTGCGCGAACACTCTCGCTTCATGAGGGGGCTTACCTCATGGGTTGGTTTTAAACAGACGTCGGTTTTTTTCGACAGAGAAGAAAGAAAATGTGGTGAGACCGGTTATCCTATGGGCAAGATGCTGAAATTTGCCATAGATGGACTTACTGCTTTTTCTTACATTCCTTTAAAACTTGCAGCTTACTTGGGCTTTACCACTGCCTTTTTAAGTGTCATCGGAATCATGTATGCCTTATACAGAAAAATCTCTCACCCGGAGGAAGTAATTTCCGGCTGGACGTTTACCATTATCTGCATTTTCTTTATCGGGAGCATCCAGTTGATTGTCTTAGCGGTAATTGGCGAATATATCGGGAGGATCTACACGGAAACTCAACAAAGACCCCTCTATATCGTCAGACAGAAGATCAACCTTGAAGAAAAGCAAGGAGATCACACTTGTCCAAAATAGATTTCAAATTGGACAGCATTTTTTCTTCTCATGTTAATAAACCCTCGATCAGAAAACAATAATGTGGTCTTAAAGTCCTTATTTTAAGGCTATTAATGCCCTTCCCTCTGCAAATAAAACATTTTCCGGAGAGCTATTCTGTCTTGGACAGCATTTTTACAAATACTACAACCTGTTTTCCGAAATGAAAGAGCAAGATGAAAAATCAAGCATTTAGCTTGTCCAATATGGGAATTTCAGTTTATTTTGGACAGTAGTGCAAGGAGATAGTGGTCAATAAAACGCTCCACATCCTCACCATAGTTTTATTCTCTGGATTCATCGGTTTTCTCCTCTTTGCGTCCTCAAAAGCAGGTCTTAATTTTGACTCTTCTTATAACCTGCTGTCTTACCAGAGTCTTTTTAACGGAACCGGATTCGTATATGAGTATGATGGCAAGAAAATCCCCTTTGATCCTGTAATCAGTACCGGACCAGAGCTCTACCTGCCAGCCTTTTTTATCTGGAAACTCATAGGACATACGAGTTACCACACTGCAGTTTTTGTTGCGGCTGCCTACTTCATTGCCTTCCTGCTCTTTTTCATCTTTGGTGTGTTAAAAGATGCGCGCCAGCGGTTCGTTGCCCTCTTCGCCTTTCTCGTGTGGTTTTTTGCTAATGGAAAAAACTTTGGGATAAGTTCTAATCTCTTTATTGACCCTCTGGGCGAGGTCCTTGCAACCTGCCTTGTCTTTGCCGGGTTCTATCTTCTCAATGAAAAAAAAATGTTCTTCGGTTTTCTCCTGTTCGGCTTTGCCCTGGATACCAAGCCGAATATCATTATTGCCCTCATTCCCACGGTTGCCATTTTTATATTTCAAAAACTCCTCTTTCCTGAATGGAAGAGGAAGAAGTATAGAGCACTTTTTCAGAAAGGCATCAGGGTCATCCCTGTCTCTCTCCTGATGTTCCTTCCCTACCTATTTTATTCGAAGATAGCCCCCGTCTGGGCTTTACCTGACCATGAAAAAAAGATATTTCAACAGGCCCGGGATGAGAGAAATGTCCACATGATGAATCATGGATTTGGCCAGGCGATTGACCTCTACAAGAATTTCACCCCGGACGGGATAGGGGTCTTTCTTGGAAAAACAGAATATAAAATCGAGCGGATCCGCTCTTTCTTTGACAAGAGTTATTTTCTGGCGGCATTATTCGGGTTCTTCCTGGCTCTCCTCCTCATTCTCTCCAGAAGGCACTGGTCGTTTTACCTCTTTCTCTTTTCAACCTTTTTTCTCTCGTGGTGGCTTTTCATGTCACGGAACACCTGGTATCGTTACTTTTTTGTCTCCGAATTTATTACCATTCTCGGGGTTGGTGCGTTCCTGCCCTCCTTGATTACGAATAAAAAAAGATATGTTTTAATTCTGCTCTTGGTAGTCTTTGCCGGTTTCTCTCTCCCCCGATTTTCCATAGACTCCTTAAAACAGTCTCTCAATGGAGAAGAAAAAAAGAATATGATGTTGATGAAGGAAAAAATTGGACAAATTGACGAGAAAAAGATCTTTACCTTTGGCTTCCTTCAATGCCCCCAGATCATGTTCTTGACCAATAAGCGTTTCCAGGATTTCTTTAATAAGAAGAAATTAGAAGAAGCAAAAAAAGATGAAGCTTATTTTCTCACAACGTATGACAATATATTAGTCCGAAATGAAATGAACAGCTTAACGAAAGATTTTGATCTGGTTGTCGCTTATGGATATAACCGTCTCTATCGGATAAAATAGTTACAAAAGGGCGGGTGACATATTTACACTACAAAGAACCCAGACATCTTAGGTTACTTGAGATACCCCAAGGCCCGAAGTTTTTCCTCTGTTTGCTTACTGATCTTAACCCTCTCCTGTTCGGTCTTCAGGTACTCAAATGAGGCCAGCCATTGCTTGAGATTCCGATCCATTGCTTCGGCCCTGTATGGAAATTTTTCAATTATGTTTTCCTCTTCATGAGGATCTATCTCGAGGTTGTAAAATTCGTTTGAACCATTGGATGCCCAGATATACTTCTCCCTTCCCTGATACACTGCCCTCAGGTCCCGACTTCCTTTATAACGCGACTTGGCGATGCCCATCATCAATTCCGCCATGACAGGATGATCTGAGTTCCCCAAGGCCTCTCCGTCAATCCCCGGGGGGATCGGATAGCGAAGGAAGGAGAGAATAGTGGGCATAAGGTCCACCAAAGACACCCTCTTTTCTATCACCCCTCTCTGGAGATACGCAGACGGATACTTAATGATCAGGGGAACCCGGAGGACTTCCTCGTATAAGGTCAGCCCATGTTCCATCTGATTATGTTCACCAAATGCCTCTCCATGGTCCGAAGTGATAATAATGATGGTGTTGTCGTATGCCTTGAGATCCTTTAACTTCTCAAAGAGGAAACCGAGGTAATGATCAAGGTAGAGGATTCCTCCATCATAGAGAGAGACGGTGAGTTCCTTCTCCTCGGGAGTAAGCTGGTGATCACCGCTAATGACTGAGTTAATAAGGTTTGTCTGTGCTGTAACAAAGCTTGCATCCGGCGGGGGATTATTACGCAGGATAATATTTGGGGGTATCTTGCTGAAGTAACCATCGTAGGGAGGGGGAGGGAGATAAGGGGTATGGGCATCCATATAATTGATGAAGAGAAAGAAAGGCTGCCCATGATCTTTTTCAAGCCATTTGAAGGCAGAGCTATTCAGGTCCACGGCAATGCGTTTTCCCAGATATCCATATTGGGTAAAAAAGTCATTAAGAGAGAACCAACGGTCAATTACTTGATAGAGTAAAAAGAACCTGATGTTAAAAAAGGGGATCTCATCGTCATAGTAATCAAATCCCTGACTAAGACCGAAGATGGAATTACAGAAAATCCCTCCTATTATCCCTGCGGTTCTATATCCTCCCGCCGAGAGGATCTCAGCTAATGTCTGATGTTCCTTTGAAAGTTTGGTAAAGTTACGGGAAAGGAGCTCGTACCAATCGAGATACTCTTGCTTTTGACCTGCTTCACCAAGAAGGGAATCAGATGTATGATCTGCTCCGTGTTTAGAGGGATACAGACCGGTAAATATCGAGGCATGGGATGGTAAAGTCCAGGAATTCGTTGCATAGGCATTCTTGAATACAACACCTTCCTGGGAGAACCTGTCAAGATTGGGAGTGGTTAAACTCTGGTATCCATAGCAGGAGAGATGGTCAGCCCGGGCGGTGTCCATGGTGATAAGTATGATATTGGGGCTGCCGGCAGAAGCTTTTTTTACTCCGCTTCTTTTCTCCCGCTCACCGTCACCTCTCAAAAGCATGAAGAAAAGCAGGAAGAGCACGATGCACGAAAGGCCGATAAGGGCAGGCGTGAAGAACCGGATACCTTTCAGCCGGTTGAATGCCCGCCTGATCACCGAGAAAAGGAAGTACATCAGAAAAAACAAGAGCAGAGAAGCGACCACAAAGGACAGGGTGCGGGTCAGCGTGGTAATCCGGATAAGAGAAGGGAGCAGCTCCTTGCTCTCCTGAAGTTTAAGCGAGGTGAAGATCCACAGAGACGGCAAAAGAGAGAGATAGGAGATAACGAGACTTCCCCTTCTCTCCATCCACCGAAAGAAGAACGGGAGTACAGCGAGCGAGAGGAGCGCCGGTGAAAAAAGCATAATGCTTCTCAACATTACCCTTAAAAGACCGGGGGGGCCTGGCTGCGGCTTCAGAAAGAAATGAAGCGCATAGAGAAAGATGACTGTCGAAACACACGCAGCCATGGAGAAACGGATGAGACTGCCCGGCTCCTCCAGAACAGGGAAGAAGCGTCGGATCAGGCGGGCAAGAATGGCAAACATTACACCTGAGATGATACCCGCCACTGAATAGATGAGCATGGTGACAAGAAGGACACCGTAGAGGGGCGGGAAGCCGGTTGTATGCCATATTCCCGCCTCAACCAGGCTCAGGGACAGCCATCCTGTCCACCAGATGAACGCACTCCTGATAATGAAATTATTCAACATATTTTTTATACCTATTGCCTGCTTCCTCTTCATCCTTGAACCCGATACGGGCTCGGGGCCGCCTATAACGGATGCCGCCCTACGATTGGGCGGGGTGACCCCGCCCCTACAGGGGCAACCACAGGGGGATTGCCCCTGCACCCTTGACCCCTCATTCATGGTCATCAAGAATTATCCAGTCTCCTTTCGGGACATCCGCTTTGATCTTCAGCACCTTCCCCTGAGCGTTGAGCCCTGCGTAACTGCCTGCCTTTCCCTGGATGGTTTCACCTCCAAGGGGAGAAACGGTAATGCCATGCGGGCTGACGATATCAGCCACGGTGAGGGTATAAATCCTTCCATTCGCTCGTGCTACAGGAGGCAGGGTAATGACGATTGACCTCTGCGTAGCACATATCTTCACCAGTCCATCCTCTGCAGGAAGGAGCTGAAATGAATAACTGTGCCGGGTAACAGGAGGAGCGGGAGATATGGCCACCTTACTTCTTTCACCTTTCACCTCTTCTTTCGCTATAATATTGTCGTACATATCAGAGAACGTGAGTACCACCGGGGGATGAGGCGAGGCCTGCTGTTCCTTCCTTATGTAATCGCATACCTCTCTTAAAAAGGCGGTTGAATGTTCATCTTTGTGGCTTTTGCCATCCGGTACATAAATATGGTGGAATAAAATTGTCAGCCACCCGCCATACTCACAGGTCGTATCAATTTGTTTTTTAATTGACATCAACTCCTGTGTCTCTTGGGCATCTGTAAGTGTTAAATTTAAATCAGCTATTGGTAATGTATACCGGTTGGTAAGGGGGACCCCGGCGGGGGACTTGGGCCAGCACCATGAACCCAGAGCATAGTAATCTGGAATCAGCTTCAGGGCGATGTCACTAATAGAATTTGCCGTGCCAAAAGGCCATACCCAGAACCGTGCCCCCTTTCCTAATCCCTCGGACTCCAGTATCCTCCGGCCCATGGAAAATTCTTCCTCGGTACAATCGCGATTGTAACACATCATATCTTCGTCATCTGTATCCGGCAAGCCTGACCACGTGCCGTCTCCCATAGCACGATGGTGGAATCCATGCACCGCAATATCCCATCCATCATCCTGCATCTTTCTCACGTCTTCATAAGAAACAAATTCATCCTTTCCACAGTCCAGGCAAAACCCATACCCCTCGATTGTCTCCTTCTG
>JAPLJA010000085.1 GCA_026388815.1 Pseudomonadota bacterium | reverse complement strand
GAATTCACGATGGCCTATATCAGCCTCTCTTAAGGGATAAGCCTCCGGGAGAGATCCTTTTACTTTTTCTAAATCATCTTTCTCAATGAGGCAGAAGATCCTCTTCTCTGATGTAAATAACCTTGATAAATCTTCCTGAATCTTGACTTCCCTTATCGGACAGATCCCGGTATAGAAGTTGAAAGCTGAGGTCTCCTTTTTGTAGACGACCAGTTCATCTCCTGGTTTCATCAAAGAGATGATCTCCCTGCTTATGGGTTTGGCAGATTTGAGTGGATTGAGAGTCGGCAAGATCGAGCCCACAGCATAGAGCATACCACAGATCATCATCATTACGATCAGTGTAAAATAGGCTATTCTCCTGTGTCTGAGAACAAAGAGCAATAATGCCGTCACAAAAAAGAATGCCGTAATGGGTATGAAGTTTACCTGGGGTGCGGACTCGAGAAACTTACTGAACTTCGCTTGAATGAAAAAAGGTACAATACCAGCGATCAGCATAGCGCAAACTAAAATAAACAGGGAAATGTTCATGTAACGTTTCACGAATGAATTCTCCTGACCGGCAAAACAGTCCGCCCATAGCTTACCGGTAATAATGGCAGCAGCCGGGTATAAGGGGAGGAGATAGAGTTCACGCTTCCCGGTTGAGCAGGTGAAAAAAATAAATACCACGATGAACCAGACGAAGGGGAAAAGGTAATCACCTTCTTTTTTCTTCCTCCACCCCTGAAAACCCCAGATGAGAGCTGCCGGCAGGAATATTGTCCAGGGAAGGAAGTCTGCAGGAAATACTTGAAAATAGTAGTAGAAGGGCTGGTGGTGTGCCCAGGTATCAAAGAAACGGGTTACAGTCTGGCGCAAGATGATCTCCTGGAAATATGCCTTGCCACCCTGCAAAGCGGCAGGAACCAGCCACGCCAGGAGGGTCAATAAAAAGAGTAACGTGCCTGTCCCGAATCTCATCTCCTTCAGCCGTCTGATTTCCCCCTTCAAGAGCAGGTACATGATAACCGTGAGCAGAGGGAGGATAAATCCCACAGGGCCCTTGGCTAACGTTCCTAACCCCATGAAAATAAAAAAGGCAGCGTAATAGATGCCTTTCCTCGCTTCATTCTTATAGCCCCGGTAGAAAGAAATGAGGGAGAGAATGATACAAAGGGCAACGGGAATATCCAGGGCCAGCCGGCGTGAGAGCCAGAAGAATTCAACGTTCGTTGCGAGAACCAGGGAGGAGAGAATGCCGGTTACTGGATCAAACAGGGTCTTGCCCAAAAAGTAGGTGCATACCAGTCCTATAACAGCGAGGAGCACTATGGGAAACCTGGCGGCGAATTCGGTGATGCTTCCAAAAATCTTAAAGGAAAGGGCTACCATCCAGAATACCAGGGGCGGTTTTTCATGGTAGACATTCCCATTGAGGTGAGGAAGCATCCAGTTCCCTGATTCTGCCATTTCCTTGGCAACCTGAGCGTATCTCGGCTCATCAGGGTTCCAGAGATCCCACCCGCTGATGTTGTAAGAGTAGAGAAGAAGACCAAGGCCAATGATGAGAACAACTTTTGGCCAGTCTCGGTTATAAAAATTATTTTTCATATTTTCCTTTCATACCCGGTATACATTTTCACGTCAACCTTTTCGCAGTCTCAGAGGCGATCCACCGGGTCAAGGACTTCATAGAGAAGCGTACCTGTTCGACCAGTGTCGCCATTATTTGATGGCTCATGAATAACCTTCTCGACTTCATACTGCAATCTCCTTATTTTCATCCATCTCACAGCCAGGAGATCCAGAAAGGAGCGAAGGAGCCTGTTCCGGATGTTATATTTGCTCTCGCCAAATTTCCTTGGACGGTGATGAACCAGAACCTCCGTTACCCGTGCTCCTTCCATCTTCATCAGGGTGGGCAAGAAACGGTGCATCCCATTGAATAACTTCAACCTCCTGAGAAACTCTCTCCGGTAGGCCTTCAGAGAGCAGCCCGTATCGGTCACTTCTTCGTCACTCAACTTGTTTCTGATATAATTTGCAATCTTCGAGGAGACAAGCCGTATCCAGGAGTCCATCCTCTTCGTTCTGACCCCGCATACCATGTCATATTCTCCCATCTTCTCGAGGAGGAGGGGGATGTCTCGCGGATCATTCTGCAGGTCTGAATCGAGGGTAACGACAGTCTCTCCCCTTGCCAGTTTGAAGCCGGCATCAAATGCAGCACTCTGCCCTGCGTTCCGTTTGAACCGGATCACGGTAACATGGCTGTCCTGTCCCGCCATCTTCTCCATGATCTGAAAGCTCTTATCAGTGCTCCCGTCGTCCACGAGGATAACCTCATAGCTCTTGTGAGTTTTATTCAGGACGGCAGTGAGTTCCTCCATTAATATCTTAAGGTTCTGTTCTTCGTTACAGACAGGTATCACAACGGATATCTGGGGAGACGGCGTGTTTTCAGACACCGGTGTATTCTGCTCGGGAAGTATCCGTGAATCCATGTTCATCTTGTATCGCAAGGTAATTAAAGCGCAATTAAGCGCAGATTAAAAATTATTCATGATTTGAGAGGTTACTTGGCGCTGATTAACAGAAGATTAATATCACTTAACGGCTTGAGGTTCTTGGAAGATAGACAGTGAAGGTGCTTCCCCGGTTAATCTCGGTCTCGACCTTAATCCTTCCGTGATGGGCTTCCACAATAAAGTGGCAGATGCTCAGGCCCAGGCCGCTCCCACCTGCTTCCCGGGAGCGTGACGGATCAACACGGTAGAAGCGTTTGAAGATGTGGGGAAGAGCGTCTTCAGGAATGCCGATGCCGGTGTCTTCCACAGAGACACCTACCATATCAGGACCCACGCTCATGGTCAGGGTAATCTTTCCGCTTTCCGATGTGTATTTGATGGCATTGTCAATGAGGTTGGTGAAAAGCTGCTGGAGTAAATTTTTATCGCCCATGATATGAACATCTTCCATGGCTCCCAGAGAAAGGGTAATACCTTTCTGCCGGGCGAGCGGGTCGAAGAACTCAGCAAGACTCATGAGAAGCTTATCCAGCGTTATCGGTGTCGCTCTGATGATCTCTCCTCCGTCTGCCCGGGCAAGCAGGAGGAGGCCATTGAGGAGTTTAGAAAGCTCTTCCAGCCGCTCTGCACAGTCAATGAGGGTCTTTTTGTACTCTTCACCATCCCTCTCCTGTGATAGTATGACTTCAATCTCCCCCTTCAGAGAGCAGAGAGGCGTACGGAGCTCATGGGAAGCGTCAGCGGTAAACTGAGCGATCCTCTTAAAGGCATCTTCGATCCGCGAGATCATATCATTGATGGTTATGATCAGCTCATCCAGTTCATCTCCGGTATGATTGACAGCAATCCTCTCCGCAAGATTGGAGGCGGTAATCCTCCGGGTAGTCCGCGTAACTTCCCCGATAGGTTTGAGGCTTCCCCGGGCAAGGAGCCAGCCCCCCAGCGCCCCCAGAAGCAGAGCGAGAGGAAAGGCCTGAATGATGTTAAAGCGAAAATTCCTGAGACTTTTGTTCATAAGCTTCAGGGTGGTGGTTATCTGAACGACGTATGAAAGCCTGTTATCCTGATAGACGGAAAAGGTGTACACACGCTTCGGATATTTTCTATGGAAGCGATACACGGTCTCGGTGATCCCCTTCTTTTCCGTCATCTGCTTCCAGAGCTCTTTTCCCGCGGGTATCGAACGGAATACCTTTTCCCTGGAGACGAATTGCACGTTGCCATCAGTATCCATGATCCTGAAGTGGAGGGGATAAAACTTCCGAGAAGCGTTTTCCCTCACCAGCTCCGTCATCTCCTCAGTATTGGGCTTGCCACTCCTCAGCAGACTCGCCGCAATCTCTCTTCCTTCATCAAACAGCACCCTGTCGATGTCCTTCAAGAGGTTATGGCGAATCCTTGAATACAGAAAGGCACAGATAATGAATGTCGTAATAAGAAAGGCACAGGAATACCGGAGGGTAAGGCGGATATCCAGTCTTCGAGAGACTTTAATCTTTTGCTTTGAGGACATATCCCACCCCCTTGATCGTGTGGAGTAGTTTGGGGGTAAAATCCCGATCGATCTTATTTCTGAGATGGTTTATGTGGACATCAATCACATTGGTCATGGGGTCAAAGTTGTAATCCCACACAGCCTCCAGAAGCATCGTCCTGGTCAGGATCAATCCGGTATTCTGTATGAAATACTCCAGGAGAGCATACTCCTTGGAGGTAAGGTCAATCCTTACCGTGTCCCGATATACCTCCCGGGTCATCTGATTGAGAACCAGATTCGCCACTTTCAGTTCTGTGGGCCGCTGGATTTTCCCTCTCCGCAGAATTGCTCTCATGCGGGCAAGGAGTTCACTGAAGGAAAAAGGTTTGATCAGATAGTCGTCAGCACCGAGGTTGAGCCCCTTGACCACATCCGGTGTGGAGTCCCTGGCTGTGAGGATGATAACCGGCGTCTCTATGCCCTTCTCTTTGATCTTCTGCAAAACCTGCCATCCATCCATTTTGGGGAGCAGGATGTCTAAAATGATCAGGTCATACTTCTCCTGAATGATCAGTTCGAATCCTTCCTCCCCGTCTTTGGCCAGGTCTACGAGGAAAAGATTTTCCTTAAGCCCTTTGTTGACAAAACGGGCTACATTTTTGTCATCTTCTACCAGGAGAATCCGCATTTCCTCACCTGCATAAAAAAGCTTTCAGCGATCAGCTAACAGCTCTCAGCTTTTTTATTTTATTAATTTTGGCTGAAGGCTGACTGCTGAAAGCTGATAGCTCTTTATATCTTTAATCATCCAAGATCATTTCTGATTGCAGTGAGGAGTTCCTCGGATGTCAGAGTTGCAGCTCCCCTCTTCATCACCACAATTCCTCCGGCATAATTGGAAAGTTGTGCCGCCTCCAAGAAGGATGCGCCTGCAACCAGTGAGAGCGTAAAGACCGACGTTACCGTGTCCCCTGCTCCCGTGACATCAGTAACCTGATCAGAACCGCAGATAGGTATCGTGTTTACCCTGCCTTTGTCATCAATCAGGATCATCCCTTTATTGCCGCGGGTAATGAGCACCGCCTTCACCTTCAGCCGCTTACGGAGTTTCTTCCCGACGGCCACCACATCCCTGTCTCCCCTGATCTTCGTCCCGCTGCTCAGTTCTGCTTCAGATTCATTGGGGGTCACAGCGGTCACCCCTGCATACCCTTCGAGCTGGTAGCGGGAATCTACAACGACCGGTATGTTCCCTGCGACCCTCCTGATCTCGCTCCTTACCTCGTCATCGATGACGCCATACCCGTAATCTGATACGATCAGCGCGCCAATCGTATCCTGTATCTTTCTCAGGTACTGAACGATCTTCCGCCTCCAACGCTCATCCAGAGAAAGAACAGGTTCTCGATCGATCCTGATTACCTGCTGTTTTGAAGTATGATCGTCTCCAGCCATGATTCTGGTTTTGGAGATAGTCTCTCTCCCCGGCACTGCAAGGATCCCCGAAGTATCGACACCTTTCTTTCTGAAAAACGCAAGGAGGAACCTGCCAAATTCATCCTTCCCCACAACCCCGGCCGGGTAGACTGAAGCCCCCAGTGCGAGGAGGTTATTCACTGCATTGCCTGCACCACCCGGAAGGATTTCATCCCGATCATGCCTCACGACGAGGACAGGGGCCTCACGGGAAAGCTTGAAGGGTTTGCCGAAAATGTACCTGTCTGCTACCAGGTCGCCGATCACGGCAATCCGTGCTTTAGAAAAACCCCGGATAATGTCCCTGAAACGTCTCTCTTCCTTCTTCATGTTTTACACCGCCTGTTTCGAGCTTTCCAGCAAATGGCAACTCACCTCAAACACTTCCTGAGGAGTGATCAAATCCATGCACCTGTGATCAGTAGGACATTCCTTTAAATGGCAGGGAACACAGGGCAGCTCCTTTCTCAGAATTACGGTCTGATCATCCACGTGACAGCTGGAGTAACGCGGGTCAGTAGGTCCCATGATTACCACGGTGGGCCTTTCAAGGGCAAATGCGACATGCCTCGGCCCGGTATCATTCGTAACGAGGAGGGAGG
>JAPLJA010000011.1 GCA_026388815.1 Pseudomonadota bacterium | reverse complement strand
ACGACTCTTCACATTCCAGAACTTTTCAAAACCAATGTCACATCCAAAACCGCTCTCAGTTACGTGATAATCAAACAGCTTGAGTCCGATCCGGTCTCCGATGATGGAAGACTGGCCAACGGCAATATTGGCAAAGGGGCCGGCATGGACCATGCAGGGCTGATATTCTACAGTGCACATCAGGGTCGGGTTTAGGGTGCTTACCATAAATGCTGCCATGGCACCAGCACATTCGAGATCGTTCGTGGTGACCGGGTTTCCTTTCTTGTCGTACGCTACAATGATTTTACCCAGCCTTTCCCGCAAATCCGGCAGGTCGCGAACAATCGACAGGATTGCCATCAACTCAGAACTTACGGCAATGGCGAACCTGGATGGCATCATGAATCCATCCATTTTGCCCCCCAATCCCATAATGATGTTTCGCAAACCCTGGGCACAGAAGTCCATGACCCAGCCCATCTCTACGTTCTTGGGATCAATATTCAGACGCTTCAGTTTGCGCTTGGTCAGTTGTTCGTCGGTGTAATTTGCCTCATGCTGCATCCTGGAATTAAGGGCTACCATGGCAAGGTTGTGGGCATTCACGATGTTGTTGATATCTCCGGTAAGCCCCATGGAAAACTCGGTCATGGGAATGAGCAGTGAATTGCCACCCCCGGCAGCAGTCCCCTTGATATTCATAGTAGGGCCGCCCGAGGGCTGACGGACACAGCCACCGACATTCTTCTTCCTTTTACCCAACCCTTCCAGAATGCCCATGGTAGTAGTAGTCTTGCCTTCTCCCAAGGGGGTGGGAGTAATGGCAGTGACCTCAACATACTTCCCATCAGGTTTGTCCTTGAGACGATCAATGATTTTCATAAAATCGAGTCTGCACAGCTTACCATAAGGAATGACCTCCTCCTTTTTAAGACCCAACCTTTCCTGCCATTCCTCATACGTGGGCATGTTCACCTCAGCCGCTTCTGCAATCTGCCAGTCCTTCATTTTAACCGCATCATACGCCATAGTGTAACCCTCCTCTTCCTAATAATTATTATTACGTCTCCTGTTTCTCCTTAGGACTGCTGCTCCACTTACTTCTGTCCCCTATCGAGCCTGCTTTTTTATTTACACATCACAAGATGGGTGAATGTTCACTCAGTGCAATGCCCCGAGTATCACACTCCTCCACAAAAGATGAGTGAGTGTTCATTCAATAGATTGGTTTTACTATCATAAATAAATATTTTTTGTCAAGCAGTTTATGCAATTGACCTTTTTGCATTTGACCCCATCAAAGTATAGGAACATACTGGATAATAAAAAATGTGTTCGGTCTAATGGGGACAACGCTAAAAGCAAGGCAAGGGTTAAAAACAGTGCTGGGGGCATATAACGTTTTGTCATGCCACCACTCTATCATATCTGGTGGCTTGAATGGGACTTTACCCTTATTTTTTTACCCCTGACTGATTGGTTTGGCTCCTCGGGTACTAGAAATCAACTGTTTGCGGGAATCCTCCAGTCTCTGGTTAATCACCTGAGCAAGCTTGTTCATAAAACTGAGGGCATATTTCAGGTGTTTCTGAAAAAAGTTGTTCCTGAATGGTTCAGCCTCGATACTCAAGACCTTTGTATCCGCAAGTGTTAATGCGGTAGCAGTATAGCGGTATGGCTCAACCAGTGCCGCCCAACCGAATAATTCCCCTTTTTCTCTGATACTGGTGAGTGTGCTCCCGGCTTCCTCAATTTTTAATGACACCCAACCCTCCACAACGATATAGAATTTCTTAGCTGTCTCATTCTCACGAAAGATGGTATCGCCGGACTTATAAGTCTCCTCTTTACACAATTGAGAAAGTTCATCGAGTGCTGTCTCATCCAGCTCACTAAAATACGCACTTTGCTTTAATAAATCTTTTTTATTCATAATGGCCCCCTTTTTATAAACCAATCTTTTATCTGCCCTTTATACATTATAACTCTAATAAAATGTCTATTGGCAATAAAAATATATTTCCATCCCTTATAATTTTATGATATATTATTTTAAATTGATGGTGATGGAGTCCACCATAACCGCCTGAAAGGCTAATGACTCCTGCCATGGAAAGAAATTATCCCTGGTGGGAGAGTGGTGGTAGGTAAAAAAGAGCCCCTACCAGGGCAAAACCTGGAGGGGTTTTTTTATGGCTATGCATCCAGTCACACTGTCAAACGACACTGACAGGTCACTCGCAAACCTAAGCAATGGTCACAAACGAGGGATCGAGACAACGCTTGCCATCCTCGATGAAGAACTTTGTCAGTTTGAGGAATGGGCGAAAGGCCGCGAGATTCATTCTGTCCTTTATCATGAGCAAAACACACTTTCGGCGGAACAACGAAATGCTCTATCCACTGAGACCGCAATGATGAAAGAGATACTTGTGGAATTACGGAATACCTTGAAACTCGCGTGCAGAATTCGGACTGTGGAGAAGGTCATCTCGAGCCAATGTTCAACCCTCTGGATATATCTAAGGGAACTTGAAAGCAGTTACTTGCTCCGGTATGGCGAAATCTCGCCGGATCTCGTCACATATTTTGATCCAAGGATTTCACAGTTGGTAGACCATATCAATCAAATCCGGAAGATCGTCAGGACAAAATGACCATGGGGGCGATACAGAAACGAGAATTCCTATGAGTGACAACGATCACCGATTGGAAAAGAAGGATTCCACCGGCGGGTGGTTGAACCGGAACGTCTTCGCTTTCGGTCTGACCAGCCTTCTGAGCGACTTCTGCCACGAGATGGCGACTGCTGTACTGCCCCAATTCATGCAGGCGATTGGTGCCTCGGCAGCAGTACTGGGCTTCATTGAGGGTGTTGCGGATGCCCTCTCAAGCTTCGTTAAGCTCGGCGCCGGATACCGCAGCGACAAGATCGGGCACCGTAAGGCATGGACGGTCTTCGGATACGTGCTCACAGCGGTATCCAAAGCATTCTTCGCTTTCGCCTTTGCCTGGCCGCTCATCTTGCTGGGGCGCGTCGTGGGATGGTTTGGCCGGGGTATACGGGGTCCCCTTCGGGATGCAATGTTGGCTGACTCAGTAGCTCCGCAATATCGGGGGAAAGCCTTTGGATTCCACAGGGCTGGAGACACGTTAGGTGCCGTGCTGGGACCTCTGGCTGCCTTTGCGCTGCTCAGCTTGGTTTCGAACCACCGGGATATGATCGAAACCCTCGGTAGATGGTTCCCCTCTCTTGCTGGTGCGCCTGGCGGTGAGTTCAGGATCATTTTCCTGTTCACCTTGGTACCAGGTCTTCTATCCGTCCTTTCAATCCTGTTCATGATAAGAGAGAAAAGATTCACGCCCAACGGTCACTTGCGATTTCTGGGTACCCTCCGCGCCATGCCCCGGGCATACCGTGGTTTCTTGATTGCAGTTGGTCTTTTTGGAATGGCGGACTTTGCCCCCACCCTCATGATTCTCAGAGTGACAACAGTCCTGCAGCCACAGATAGGTATCATCGAAGCCTCGCGAATGGCCACGCTGTTCTATCTGCTTCGCAATATTGTTTATGCTGCCGTATCATACCCCATAGGTGCACTGAGCGATCGTTTTTCACGGGGTAGATACCTCGCGGTGGGATACGGTGTGGCCGTTATCACGTTTTTGGGCTTTGCCTTTGCCATCCAATCCATATGGTGGTTCATTCTCTTTTTCAGCCTTGCAGGCATCTTTATCGCTTGGGAAGATACCGTTGAAGGTTTGGCAGTACGAGACTACGTAAATAAAGAGATTGCTGGTACCGCTTACGGCCTTCTCGGGGCAGTTAACGGGATCGGCGATTTTGTCTCCAGTTTTGTTGTGGGGTTGCTCTGGACATCCTTAGGAGCACCGTGGGGTTTTGTCTATGCTGCCGTGGTTGGGCTGTCTGGAACCATTCTTATGCTTCGTCTACCTGGCAGAAGGTAGTTTTTCCCATGACTTTCCACAGCATACTATTTGAAAGAACTGAAGACAGCATAAAAAAAGAAACACTTGAAGCGCCCGTCTTTTTTGTTGATTTAAATCTTGATCAGATTATAGACGCCATCACGGCGGGTAGGCAGGAATATAATTTAAAACCGTTTTTTTATACTTCCTTGAACGATATCGACGCGATCAAGTATCGCCATGCAATAATGCGGGATCTTGAAAATAAAATTCTGTTTGAGCATATAAAAGCATTTGCACAAAAAATGCGCACAATGCGACAACATCTTGCCCTAGTAGACAAGCTTGACTACAAATACCATAAGGAAGGATGGTTTTTGGACACGGTGGAAATTTATTGCGAAGCCGTTAATTTCCTGGTACATGATTTAACCCTTATAGATTTAAAATCGCGCGGCTTTTTGGCCTTCCGCGAATATATGACGAACTATGCAGAATCGGGTGGTTTTACGTCGCTTCTGGCGGAAACGAAAAAGCTTAAAGCCGATTTGTCAGCAGTAAAATATTGCCTGCTTATAAAGGGTAACTGCATCAAGGTTCGCAAATATGAATCTGAAATTGACTACAGCGCCGATGTGGAGGAAACATTCGAGAAATTCAAGCAGGGGGCGGTGAAAGATTACAGGGTTAAATTCTCCACCGATGCGGGCATGAACCATGTTGAAGCGAAAATACTGGATTTGGTAGCCCAATTGTATCCCGACATATTTTTAAATCTTGATAATTACTGCACGAAAAACGGCAATTATCTGGATGAAACGATAGCTGTTTTTGACCGGGAAATACAATTTTACATTGCCTATCTGGAGTATATAACAATTATCAAACGAGCGGGATTAAAATTCTGTTATCCGGAAATTTCCAATACATGCAAGGAAGTTTATGATTATGAAGGATTTGATTTAGCCCTGGCCTATAAACTCATTACCGAAAACTCGTCAGTTGTCTGCAATGATTTTTACCTGAAAGACAAGGAGCACATATTTGTAGTATCCGGTCCGAATCAGGGCGGTAAAACAACCTTCGCCCGCACCTTCGGGCAGTTGCATTATCTGGCCAGCATAGGCTGTCCCGTACCGGGCAGGGAAGCACAACTCTTTCTGTTCGATAGGATCTTTACGCATTTTGAAAAGGAAGAAAATATCAAAAATCTCCGTGGTAAACTGCAGGATGACATGGTCAGAATTCACTATATTCTAAACCAGGCCACATCAAACAGTATTTTCATAATGAATGAAATCTTCACTTCCACAACATTACAAGACGCGGTTTTTTTGGGCAAAAAGATAATGGAAAAAATAATGCTATTGGATTTGCTATGCGTTTACGTAACGTTCATAGTTGAATTGGCTTCTTTAAGCGAGAAAACCGTAAGCCTGGTCAGCACAATAGTTCCCGAAAATCCGGCATTGCGAACATATAAAATTTTAAGAAGGCCTGCTGACGGACTTTCATACGCGATATCAATTGCCGAAAAGTACCGACTTACATACGATTGTTTAAAGGAGCGCATAAAATCATGAAGGCTTTTCTTATGTATAGAGATCATGATTTTGACCTACAGCAGAAATTAGCGTCGAATGAACAAGTACTGACACAAGACCTGGAATTAAACATGCTTTTCAACGCCATGGCGCTCGGTGACAAATTTTTATTTGAAGTGGCAAAGAAAGCTGTTTTGTCCGGTTTAAATAATGATCTGGATACAATACTATATCGCCAAAACATTCTTAAGGATTGCCTGAAAAATTCTTCCATTGTCAGGGATATCTACGATATCGCTGTAGAAGCAATTGAAAACAAGAAAAAGTATTATTTTGGCATTTTCACAAAATATCCCGCCTCGATACTGTATGAATCGATAGAAATGTTGCAGATGTTTGTGGGCATGCTTAAAAAACTAAAGTATATCGCCGATGAGCAGGCCGATAAATTTGAGTCAGAGGGCTTTACGTCGTTTTTCGCGATGCTCAAAAAAGAACTTGGTGATGAATATTTCGCCAGCGTCCAAAATCATCTAAGCGAACTGAAATTCCGCGACGGAGTTTTGATCAGCGCTGAATTGGGAAAAGGTAATAAAGGTACCAATTACATACTTCGTAAATCAGAAGACAAAAAACAGAGTTGGATGAAGCGGATCTTTGCCAAAAAACCGCCCGCTTACACCTTTTATATCGCCGATCGCGATGAAAGCGGCGCCAGGGCCCTGGGGGAATTAAGAGACAGGGGGATCAACCTTGTTGCCAATGCGCTCGCCCAGTCCACTGATCATATTCTCAGTTTTTTTAACATGTTGCGGACCGAATTGGCCTTTTACGTGGGTTGTCTGAATTTACATGGGCAACTTGCCCAAAAGGGGGAGCCAATGTCCTTTCCCCTGCCCGTGGCTCCCGGCGAACGCAGACATTCTTTTAATGGATTATACGATGTCTGTCTGGCTTTAAGCCTGGAACAAAGAATTGTGGGCAACGATGTGAATGCTGACAATAAAAACCTCGTGATAATCACAGGCGCCAACCAGGGCGGCAAATCGACTTTTTTGCGAAGCATAGGTTTGTCCCAATTGATGATGCAATGCGGTATGTTTGCGCCGGCTGAGTCTTTCCGTTCCAATGTCTGCGACGGCCTTTTCACGCACTACAAAAGGGAAGAAGACGTTACCATGAAAAGCGGGAAACTTGATGAAGAACTCAGCAGAATGAGCGACATCGTAGACCATATAACGTCAAATTCTATGGTACTGTTTAACGAATCATTTGCCGCGACAAACGAAAGAGAAGGCTCGGAGATTGCAAGGCAGATAATATGCGCATTATTGGAAAAGCACATCAAGGTTTTCTTCGTTACGCATTTGTATGAATTCGCGCACGGCTTTTACGACAAAAAAATGGAAAACGCCATTTTCTTGCGGGCTGAAAGGCAAACTGACGGAGGACGAACTTTTAAAGTAATCGAAAGCGAACCATTGCAAACTAGTTATGGCGAAGATTTGTATATCAGGATATTCGGAACAGACAACTTAGAAATTCCGGGGGCATAACACTTAATTAGTATTTGACAATATCTCTTGGTTGCTCGAATGTCCCGACATGGCGCGAATAGCATGACAGCTATAGGAAGTAATCGAATAGAAGATAAATAAAGGCGTCAATAGGCATGGATAAAAAGGACTTTTTAAGAGATTTTCGAACGCGCGGTTGTCCAATATGTGATCATATGGGGCGAGCAATTGCTGATTTTCTTGCGAGCTGGCAATATTTATTAGCCAGCAATGAAAAGATTCAACAAGAATATGCCGCAGAGTTAGGATTTTGCCCCCTCCATACATGGCAACTGGCTTTGGTGTCTTCTCCTCAAGGAATTTCATCGGGACATCCAAAGCTGGTGGAACACATAGCTTCCGAATTAACGAAACTTGCAAGAACAACGACAGACTTGCCTAATAAAGTACTGTCACTCTTCCAAGACTCTCAAAATTGCAGAGCCTGTGATCTCTTGCGCAAAGCCGAAGAGAGCTATGTGCAGCATCTCGCTGTATCTCTTAAAGAAATAGAAGTTCGCGACGCGTATGCACATTCCCAAGGTACGTGCCTTCGTCACCTCGGACCACTTGTCGGTGCTGTAGCGGAGACAGATATCGCTCAATTCCTATTGTCACTGGCAGCACGGCGATTTGAGAAGCTTGCTGAAGAAATGAAGAGCTACGCCGCCAAACACTACGCGTTACGAAGAGATCTGCATACACAAGACGAAAAGGATGCTTACCTTCGTGCATTGATACATATTGTAAGTGCACGGAATGTGAATACACCGTTTAAGCGTGAAGTCTAAAAATGCTTTAAACAGATAAGTCTTGACGCCATAAATGTTTTTAAATAAAATGTAATTGCTTTATGGCGATGAAGTTCGCCTTAATATTTCCCCTTCGAATATAGGGGAATGATAACTTCTACCAAGGGGAATTGGTAGAAGTTTTTTTTTGACACATGTATTTTGTTGGTCGTGAAAGAGAAATGAGGGAAATAAAACGAACCCTGGAAGAAGGAAATAATGTTATTGTTTCAGGTAAGTTTGGGATGGGGCGTACGAGCCTAATCAAGCACATTGCTGATACTCACGACCGATGGCGGTTTATTTTTTTGGATTTCTCAAAGCCTCCAGGGCATGTTTGTAATCATCTTTTGGTCGAGTTGTTTCCTAAGCGGAGATCCGGTCGTGAATACGTAAAATACAAATCCAGCCGATTTCAAATCCTCACCCGTGACTTAGAAGACAACAGGAAGCACATACTCGTCTTAGACGATATTGCAAAACTCACCTCTCCAAAGCTTGACCTTCTCCGGCATCTTACTTGGGAGAGCCGGTTCCTCTTTATTGCGATTGTGGAAAGTTTTCTTCCCCGCAATGATCTTTTTCAATTACGTACGTGGCTGAACCCATCGGTCATGATAGGCCTGCGACGTCTTAACATAAGGGATGGGGTTGAATACTTTAAACGATACGCAAAAGTGCATCACCTCGACTGGACCGAAAGTCAGATTACTGGTCTGGCAATGGCGGCAGGAGGTTACCCTTTGAGAATGAAGGAAATTTCGGCGAGGGAACTCCAGGGCCACACGGATGGGAAACCCGTATGAAAATTTATAGAGACATCAATTCGGGAGGTAATAAATGACGCTTGTTATATTGGTGCGGCATGGACAGACAGAATGGAATCGCATAGAACGATTCAGGGGCCGTAATGACGTCCCCTTGAATGAAACGGGATTAGCCCAAGCTGAAATGGCCGGACACCGCATTGCTGCTGGATGGAAGCCAACAGCGATCTACTCCAGCCCGCTTTCCCGCGCTGTCAAGACAGCGGATGCTATCGCCAGGCACTTTGACCTTTCAGTAAAAGTCCACCCTGGCCTCGTCGACATTAACTACGGCGAATGGCAGGGATTAACGCCCGATGAAGCCAGAAAACGCTGGCCGGAGATGATAGATGTCTGGTACGAAACCCCTCACCGGGCCCGCATCCCTGGCGGTGAAACATTGGATGAGTTGCGTGCACGTGCCATGAGAACGTTGGATGAGATAGTCGCCAGTCATCAGGGGCACACTGTTGTGCTGGTGGGCCACACCGTTATCAATCGTATCATCCTGCTCGGTGTATTGGGCCTGGGCAACGAACGTTTTTGGCTACTTCGACAAGACACGGGCGCCATTAATGTATTCGAGGCAGATGGAAGTGTCTTTACCCTTGTGTCATTGAATGACACCTGCCACCTGCATTCAGTGACTTAACTTGAGATGGAAATGACTATGTCTCATTCATGTGAAAGATTTGAAGGGCGGAGCGATTGTCTGATTCTTATATTGCTTTAGTCATAGGTTTCCTGATCTTTTTAGCGAGCCTAATCTCGGTTGAGACGGGTATTTCGGTTGCCCTCATTGAGATTACGATGGGAGTCATTGGAGGCAATTTTCTTAAACTCTCTCCAACACCATGGCTTACATTCCTTTCAGGCTTTGGGGGTATTCTCCTCACCTTTCTTGCCGGTGCCGAAGTAGACCGGAACATTCTCCGGGAAAAAGCTAAAGAGAGTCTTTTGATCGGGGGATTCTCTTTTCTTATACCCTTTCTGGGTGTCACTGCTTACTGCTGCTGGATCGCCAACTGGAGCGTGAATGCGTCCCTGATCGCTGGCATAGCCCTTTCAACAACCTCATTGGCGGTTGTGTATGCTGTACTGGTGGAGACAGGACTGACGAATTACGAGATTGGAAAGATTATCATGGCCTCCTGTTTCATAACCGACCTGGGAACAGCCCTTACGTTAAGTCTTATCTTTGCAGAATTTAATGCCTTTACCCTGATCTTCGCCGTGGTGTCGATTCTGGTAATCTTTGTCATGCCGATGATTTCGCCATCCCTTTTCAGTCGCTATGGAGAACGGGTAATCGAACCTGAGATAAAATTTCTCTTCTTCATCCTTTTCCTCTTTATCTATGTAGCGAAGCTGGGTGCCAGCCACGCTATTCTCCCTGCATTCGTCACTGGTCTGGTACTCTCGAAGAATTTCTGCGAGAATAGACTCCTGCAAAGAAAGCTGAGGATCATAGCGTTTGGGATGGTCACCCCTTTCTTTTTTATTGCCGGCGGCATCAACATCTCATTAAAGATGCTTTCCCAATCATTCGGTTTATTTGTTGTACTTTTTGGCGTAAAACAGGCAACAAAAATCATAGGTATCTATCCCTTTGCCAGACGGTATGTCCCGAAGGAGGCGGTCTTTACTACCCTGCTCATGAGTACCGGTCTTACCATGGGCACGATCTCGGCTATTTTTGGCCTCTCTTCAGGTATTATCGATCGGGGGCAATTCTCCGTACTGGTGGCAGTAGTGGTAATGAGTGCCATTTTACCTACATTCATTGCCCAGAAGTGGTTTCATCCATCTCATGTCATGAGTGAGGACATGGATCACACCGAGAAACAAGATAA
The DNA here is from genome assembly GCA_026388815.1 of Pseudomonadota bacterium. GTDB lineage: Bacteria > Desulfobacterota > WTBG01 > JAPLJA01 > JAPLJA01 > JAPLJA01. The sequence continues at coordinate 4,951 of JAPLJA010000011.1, read as the reverse complement.
AGGAGGGTTCGATGTTTAAAAAGATTTTGGTTGGAAATGATGGGTCTGAGGGTGCAAAAAAGGCCCTGAGAACTGCCATAGATATTGCCAAATATTATGGCGCTGAACTTCATTCGATCTCTGTAGAAGAGGACCTGCCAAAGTACGCAGCGACAGTGGGGGAAGTTCTGGAAGCCAAAGCAGAAAGAAATGGTTATTTTGGAAGGATCAATGAGGAAGCCAGAGAGATGGCAGCTAAAGAAGGCGTTGTTCTCCATACGAGAATCGTCCCGGGTCATGAGGTAGAGACCCTTGTGGATTATACGAGGGAGAACCACTTTGATTTGCTGGTAATAGGTTTCATGGGGCATTCAAAGATCTATGGTCGTATATGGGGGAGTACCTCTCAGAATATTACCCGCCTTGCACCATGTACGGTGATGGTAGTCAAATGAGAGGAATACCCGGACAATCACTATGGGCTGCCCTTCAGGGAAACTTCATGCTGTTGCCTTTGAGATGGGAAAACCGGGGGAAATGATCAGTCATATGGTTTAACAGAGAGGAAATTAGGAATCCGAAAAGATTTGCTTTCGGGTTACCCATGTGACCATGATAGACGTTCAATCGTTGAAGTTAACCATTCTTCTGCTCATTATTTTTGCTCCTTTAGCCGGAATAATAACATTTGTTATCACCTACATTGAATACTCTCATCATTTTCCCGACAAAAGAAGACCGTTTCAGGAAGCCAGAGAAGTGGCAATCGTTACTGTTATTGTCTTTTCAATTCTCACAATAGCATTTTCGCTTATTTTGAATCGGTATATTTATAAATGAGACAACGGGGATTCGGACTTATAACGGGCGATTGCTTGACGTATTTCCAGCCCTCATGTATTATACTCAGAAAGGTGATGGAGTTCACCGTAACCGCCATTCGGCTGATAACTCCTGTGATTGAGGGAATTCTCTCCGCAGGAGAGCAGTCAATGAAAAAGAACTCCTGCGGGGGATAACCTGTAGGAGTTTTTTTATGGGCAGCTCTAATCTTCTCGATTACCGCTCACAATATTCAAGCCTGTTAAATAAAATTAGAGGAATATGCTCACAATTCCGCATCATCGTACTGGCCCGCCAACTACAAACCTGCGAGAGACTTCTTGACCAAGATCAAATAATCGATCTGGCCTTTTTGGGTCAGTTTAAAGCAGGGAAAAGCTCGCTCATAAACGCCCTGATAGGAACTGCCATTCTGCCGGTCGGGGTGATTCCCGTAACGACCACAGTCACCCGGCTTCAATATGGCCTGACAAAACATGCAATTGTCAGGCGCTTTGACGGAACTCAATTTGAAATAGAAATGAGCGCCATAGAGGATTTCACTTCCGAAGCCCGGAACCCCGGCAATCAGAAGAATGTAGAATTTCTCGATATAGAACTCCCCGCCCTTATTGCCTATAAAGGCCTGCGCCTTGTGGACACGCCCGGTTTGGGGAGCGTTTTTAAATATCACCAGGAAGCCTCCGAAAACTGGCTGCCGGAAGTCGGTGCAGCTCTATTAGTGATTAGTGCGGACCGACCCCTGGCCGAAGGAGACCTGCAACTCATCCGTGAACTGAAAAGCTACACGCCCCGAATTGTACTCATTCTCACCAAGACGGATCTTCTTTCCCCGGACCAGCAGGAGGAAATCATTCAATTCCTCAAGAGGATGCTTCAAAAGGAGACGAATCAGGAATTCCCGGTTTTCCTCTTTTCAACCAGAAAGGATACGGAAAATTGGAAAGAAATACTTGAAGACGAACTCCTGCTGAAAATTTCAGCCAATCACGATCGAGAGATTGATACTATTCTGCATCATAAAATTATGTCGTTGGGCAAGGCTTGTCTGAGCTATATGGAAATCGCCTTGAAAGCCTCACAGGAAGCCGAAAGAGAGTGTACCCGATTGCATGAACTCATCCTGGACGAGAAGACTAATTATGATCGGATTCGTGAAGAGTTTACACGCATAGCGACGGAAAATGCTGAGCAAACCCGTCCCCTGATTACGAACCGTCTGAAAGAACTTCATGCATCCTCCCTTTTAAAAAGGCTTCGGGAGGGATTAAAAAATTCACTCCCTTCCTGGAAAGGGAATCTCTGGAAGTTTACACGGAGTTATGAAACCTGGCTCAAAAAAACCCTGAATGAAGAACTGCTCCGTATCTCCAAGAGCGAAAGTCCGCACTTTTTCGGAACGCTCAAAAAAGCCCACGCAGGTCTCTCCCGATCTGTCGAAACCTTTAAACGCCTTCTGGCTGAAAACGTGGAAAGGGTTTTGGGGGTCAAATTGTCTGAAACGGAATGGCGAATTGAAGTAGCTGAGCCTACACAGCCCGACATTAAAGTAGGCAGGACTTTCGATTTTCATCTGGATATGCTCTGGTTTCTTATTCCCATGTTCATTTTCAAGCCCCTTTTTGAACGGCACTATTTGAATCAGATCCCCTGGGTAGTGGAGGTGAATCTTTCACGTCTTGCCGCTCAATGGGAGGAGCGCATCAATCAGGTGATTGAGGACATGAGGAAGCAGGCCCTCGAATATGTGAGGGACGAGATAGTCACGATCGAGTCCCTCCTGGCAAAGACAGAAAGGAACGGCTTCACAATCAGTAAAGAAATAGCTGAACTCGCAGGAGAATTAAAAAACTTAGAAGCCTACGGAAAGGATTAAACAGTTGGAGGGGGTCTCGCTAACATCGTCCCCTTGGATCGGTTTATTTTCGTTAAACTGTGAGATATATATCCCATCTGAAATAGAAGAACTATCGAAGTTTAAATAAAGGAGGAACACGCATGAGTAGAATAGCTAATGTTCGGGGAAGAGAAATTCTTGATTCACGCGGCAATCCGACGGTTGAGGTTGATGTACTCTTAGAGAGCGGTTTTATGGGCAGGGCTTCGGTTCCTTCCGGGGCATCTACCGGCGAGAAAGAGGCCTTGGAGCTTAGGGACGGTGATAAGAAAAGGTTCCTGGGCAAAGGGGTAACCAAGGCGTTAGAAAATGTGAATGGAGTTATCCAGCCGGAAGTTGTCGGCATGGAGTCATTGGAACAGGCGCGCATAGACATGCGCATGATAGAGCTGGATGGTACGGAAAATAAGGGAAAGTTAGGCGCCAATGCCATGCTGGGCGTATCGTTGGCAGTGATGAAGGCGAGTGCTGCCGAACTTGACCTTCCCCTCTACCGTTACATCGGAGGAGTTAATGCCCGGACATTACCTGTGCCACTGATGAATATATTAAATGGTGGTGCGCATGCGGACAACAATGTGGATATTCAGGAATTCATGATCGTGCCCTGGGGTGCTCAAACGTTTGCCGAGTCCCTACGTATGGGGGCAGAGGTCTTTCATAGCCTGCGCTCTGTTCTTAAAGGCAAAGAGCTGAACACCAGCGTGGGAGATGAAGGAGGATTCGCCCCAAATCTCCGTTCCAATGAGGAGGCGCTTGACGTCATCATGCAGGCCATTGAAAAAGCCGGTTATCGACCGGGAGAAGAGGTAGCACTTGCTCTCGATCCAGCAGCAAGCTCCTTCTACAAGGAGGGAAAATACATCATGTCCGCCGAAAAGAAACCTGAGAAAGACTCAGAGGAAATGATCGAGTTTTATGCCCATTTGGTTGCTCATTACCCGATTGTTTCTCTTGAAGACGGGCTTGACGAAAACGACTGGAATGGGTGGAAGCTGCTAAACCAGAATCTTGGGCGGATGATCCAGATCGTGGGCGATGATATCTTCGTTACTAACCCGAAGCTTTTAAGGAAGGGGATCGAGTCCAAAGCGGCCAATTCGATCCTGATTAAACTCAACCAGATTGGCACTCTCACTGAAACACTGGATACGATTGAAATCGCTAAGCGGGCAGGATTTACTGCGGTCGTTTCACACCGTTCGGGAGAAACTGAAGACACGACTATTTCTGATCTCGTGGTCGCATGCAATACCGGTCAAATCAAGACCGGTTCGGCATCGAGGACAGACCGCATCTGCAAATACAATCAACTTTTAAGGATTGAAGAAGAATTAGGTAATGCTGCAATCTTTGCCGGTAAGAACGCATTTGCGAGGAATAAGTAGAGAGCACCATGTCGAGCGACGTATCATCCAGTTTGCCAGTTCGTCACACCTCTCCTGCACTTAGCGGGTCTTTTGATCTTATTGAACCGTTACTTACACGTTTCAAAGAGATCTGTGACCAATTTCAGATCATCACTTTGAACCGCCAGATCGAAGCCTGCGAAAATCTTTTCCGACAGGGACATATGATATGTTCATGATGAACTGGCCACCATTGAGGCACTGTTATTGAAGGCCGGCGGTCGGACCGAGGAAATTAGGCAAGCCATGGATGAATTGAGAGATGAAATGGAAGCATTGGCGGGTTAGTGAGTTTATACCTTTAATACTGGCCGCCCGGGAAGGTGTCTATGGTATAATATTGACTAACCATGCGGTACATCTTGGGAGGATACCAGGGTTCATCTAAGATATCGTCCACGATGTCATTCAAGATACCATCATGGATTGCCCAGCTTCTACCCCGCACGGTCTTTTCCGCCCCCACCTGCCTGAAGGGGGTTGATCCATCCAGCTTTTCGTATAACTTTCCGCCCGCCTGGAAAAGTTCGTTGATCATCCTCATCCGCTTTTCCCCTTCAAAGTAGCGGAATCCGTGTCTCTCGTATATGATGGCATTGTGATAAAAGAGGGCTTCCATAAAAATTGATTTAATATTGAGGGTACAACAGAAGGTGTCGAGGCATCTATTTACTTCGTTCATTAATCTCAACCCTCTCCTGGTCTGTCCCGGCGCCAACCCTGCCTTCATAGACCTTTCTTCTTCTTTCAGGTTTCTTGTCCCCCACTTGAGCCAGAGATCATTCCCGCACTCATCAACATCGGTGTTGAATCGTTCGCTATA
>JAPLJA010000153.1 GCA_026388815.1 Pseudomonadota bacterium | reverse complement strand
AGGTAACGTTCATAGGAAAAGTGAATCGCTTCAGGGTGGTTGGTAAAAAGGACAAAGGAAGGTGGTGCAGTTGATACCTGAGTCATGTAGTAGAGTTTGAGAGGGCGTTTACGGTAGAAGGGCAGGGGATACTTGTCTGTGGTTTCTTTCAGTACACGATTTAACTCTGAAGTTGATAGCCTTTTCCTATAAGCATATGATACCTGCTGGGCTAATTTCAGGACCTGGTTTGCCCGATGACCGGTTAGTGCTGATATAAAGAGAATTGGGGCAAAATCGAGATAACGGAGGTGGTACCTGAACTCTTCGGTATACTTCTTCATGGATGAGGTATCTTTTTCAATCAGGTCCCACTTGTTGACCACAATGATGGTCCCTTTGCTTTGTTCGTAAAGGTACCCTCCGATCCGCGCATCCTGCTCGGTTACCCCCTGGGTTGCATCGAGGATAAGGATGCCGATGTCACAACGCTCGATGCTCTTGAGAGCTTCTACCATACTGTAACGTTCAACCCTCAGGCTGACCCTTGTTTTCTTCCGTATCCCCGCTGTATCAATGAGGAGATACCGCTCGTCGAAGTACTGAATAGGGGTGTCAATGGAATCGCGAGTTGTTCCCGGAACCTCGCTTACAATGAGTCGCTTATAACCCAGGATACGGTTTACGAGTGAGGACTTTCCAACATTGGGTCTTCCCACGATTGCAACTCTTATTGCTTTACCTTCTTCATGAGGAGATGCGGCAGGGAGGAAGTCAACCATGTCGTTAAGAAGCTCAGTTATCCCCATGCCGTGCTGTGCAGATATGGGATAGAGGGGTTCTACACCAAGCTTGTAAAATTCGGGAAGATTATCGTAGTCCCTTTCTTTTTCTATTTTGTTCACTGAAAAGAAAACTTTTTTACCACAAGCGTTGAGCATCTTGACCACATTTATATCAGCAGGAAGCAACCCCTCCTTTCCGTCAGAGAGGAAGATGATAACGTCAGCTTCCTCGATAGCAAGCTGAACCTGTTCTCTGATGTGGCTGATCATCAGTTCCCGGGGATCCGGGTCGAACCCGCCGGTATCAATCAGGGTAAACGATTTATTCTCCCACCTGACGTTACCGTAGTTTCGGTCCCGGCTTACACCAGGCAGCTCGTCAACAATTGCCTTTCTCTTTCCTGTGAGGCGGTTGAAGAGGGTTGATTTCCCCACGTTGGGCCTTCCAACGATTGCTACCACGGGCACTTATCTCACCTCATTATTAGCTGTCAGCTCTCAGCTGTCAGCTTTCAGCGTTAAAAGCTTACCGCAGGAGCGGGCTTCGGTCTTTTTTAGCTAAGAGCTGTTAGCTGATCGCTGATAGCCCTTTTCACTTTTTCAATAATTTCAACGCTTCTCTCGCTGCCTGCTGCTCAGCCGCCTTCTTACTCTTACCCCGGCCCTTACCCAGAATATTTCCGTTAATGAGAATGCCTACCTCAAAGGATTTATCGTGATCGGGTCCAGCCTCTCCTGTGAGGATATAATCGGGAGGCGAGCTAAAGAGAGCCTGAGAGAGTTCCTGGAGTTCTGTCTTGTAATCGCGGTGAAAGCTTTCATCTTCAACGGCACTGATGAGGTGAGAAAAGTGATTCTCCACCACCTGAAATGCAGATGTAAAATCACTATCCAGGTAGATGGCACCAATAATTGCCTCATAAGCGGCTGAGAGGATTGAATCCTTGTTCCTGCCGTCCGTAATGTCTTCTCCTTTACCCAAGAGTAGATATTTGCCAATATCGAAATTCCTCGCCATGGAAGACAGCCTCTGTTCGTTTACCAGGGTTGAACGGAGCTTGGAAAGCTCGCCCTCCGTAGATTCAGGGAATTCATCCATGAGGAGACGGGTTATGATCAGATCGAGGACAGCATCACCCAGGAACTCGAGCCTTTCATTGTCTGGATACAGGCCGGAGGAGTTTTCGTTAGTGTAAGAAGTATGGGTTAGTGCCTGAGTTAAGAGAGCCGGATCGGTAAAACGATAGGAGAGGTTCTTTTGCAGCTTTTTTGGTTCCTTTTCTTTTACAGATCGTGATGATTGCATAATGACAGTCTCATCTATTTAAAGATATTATTCCGCATTCGCCATTCCGCACTCCGCATTCAATCTACCCCCTCGAACCCTTGAACACTTTATACATTGCTGAAATATTAGAGGAAGGGAAAGGGAGAGTCAAATCTTTCTTATCTGGTCATTTATATGGAATTACGAATGTTGTAGGGGTAACCCCCCGTGGTTACCCAGCAAGAAAGGACAGGCACTGGGGCCTGCCCCTACAAAAACACGAAAAGCAGAGGGGGTTTCTTCTCTGCTTTTTTATTTTTAAAATATAAAACATGAATAATATGTTAAAATTAACTGTGAGATATCAGCGATTAGCTGTCAGCTCTCAGCTTTTAAGTATAAATAAAGCTGAACGCTGAAGGCTGATAGCTGAAATCGTTTTTTTGAGGTCACCGTATATGGAAAAAAGACTAAAAGACGCATTAATCGCCATAGTTGGCAAGGAGAATTTCCTCGACTCAATCGAGGATCGAATCTGCTACTCCTATGATGCCACAAATCAGAAGTACCTTCCAGATGCAGTTGCCTTCCCGGGTTCAACCCAGGAAGTATCTGGAATTATGAAAATAGCCAGTAGAGATAAGATACCGGTCATCCCGAGAGGAGCAGGTACAGGTTTTACCGGCGGGTCACTTCCGGTTCAGGGAGGGATTGTCATGGTTATGACCAGGATGAACCGGATTATTGAGATTGACAATGATAATCTGATAGCTGTGGTAGAGCCCGGTGTGATTACGGGTAAATTTCAAAAAGAAGTTGCTCGCTCTGGTCTTTTCTACCCGCCTGATCCTGCCAGCCTGGAATACTCAACCCTGGGTGGAAATGTGGCCGAATGTTCCGGGGGGCCGAGGGCGGTAAAATACGGTGTGACCAGAGATTATGTACTGGGACTTGAAGCCGTATTGCCGACTGGAGAAATCATTCACACAGGTGCCAGGACTATGAAGAGTGTAGCCGGTTACGAACTTACCCGTCTCCTCGTGGGGTCTGAAGGGACACTGGCTGTGATAACCAAGATTATCCTTCGTCTCATCCCGCTGCCTGAAGCTGTCAGAACCATGCTTGCAATATTTCCTGAGATTACCCAGGCAGCAAAAACTGTTTCAGAGGTTATCCGCTCCCGGATTATTCCTTCAACCCTCGAATTTATGGACAACGCAACAATCCGTTGTGTTGAAGATTACCTGCACATGGGACTTCCGGTTGAAGCCGGTGCTCTTCTGCTCATTGAGGTGGACGGAGAAAAGGAGATCATTGAAAAACAAGTCAGCAAAATAGACGAATTGTGCCGGAAGGGTGGTGCTGAGAGGATCGAGATAGCAAGGGACGAGGCTGAACAGGAGATGCTCTGGAAAGCCAGGCGGTCAATTTCTGCAGCTATTGTGAAGCTTAACCCCACAAAGGTGAATGAGGATATCGTCGTGCCAAGGAGTAAGGTGCCGGATATCATCAACGCCCTCCATGGCATTGCAGAAAAATACCAACTGGTGATTGTGAATTTCGGACATGCGGGAGATGGAAATATCCATGTGAACATCATGACCAACCGGAAGAATAAGGACGAGATGGAGAGAGTGGAAAAGGCGGTAGAAGAGATATTCCGCACCACGCTGAATCTGGGTGGTACCATCTCAGGGGAGCACGGCATTGGTATAACCAAGGCACCGTACCTCAAGTGGGAAGTCGGCGATACCGGTATAGAGGTGATGAAAAGAATCAAAGCCTCGTTCGATCCCAATAACCTTCGGTGATGATCTCTACCGCTGCGTGAAGTGCGGGAGCTGCCGGAGTGTCTGCCCCGTTTTTGCTGAACTGGAGAGGGAATCGTCTGTTGCACGGGGGAAACTCGCCCTCATTGAAGAGATTGCAGAAGGTAAGCTTGAAGTGGAAAAACGTTCCGAAGATATTATCTCCCTCTGCCTTGGATGTTCAGCCTGTGTTGAGAACTGTTCAAACGGGGTGAGGGCAGTTGAAATAATCATGGCAGCCCGTGAAGCACTGGTAAATGCGAAGGGCATGAGCCTTCCTCAGAGGACGGTCCTCAGCCGCTTTCTGAACACCACACGCCTCATGCCCGCGCTCCTCAAGACTGGTTCTCTTTTGCAGGGACTGTTTTTGAAGCGAATTCCCGGTGAGAGCGGCCTTCACCTCCGTTTCCCCCTTCCGTACCTTGATAAGAAAAGATTTATACCTCCCCTTGCTGAGAAGTTCTTTTTAGAGCAGTACGGTGGCAAGGAAATAAAGACCGATAGGGAGCGTGAAAGGGTTGGATATTTCGTAGGATGTGTCACCAACTACCTTTTCCCCTCGATCGGCGAAGCCACCCTGAACCTGTTGAAGGAAAGAAGTACATCCATAATAGCACTGGATGAGCAGGGGTGTTGTGGTCTGCCAGCTTATGGTGCAGGGGATATGCAGACCTTCAGAGAACTCGCACTGAGAAATATCAAGTCAATAGAAAAAAGTGGGCTTAATGAAATTATTGTCTCCTGCTCTTCCTGCGCCTTCGCCTTCAAGAAGCTTTATCCAAAGATATTCCGTGATGACGAGAGAGTTAATAAAATAAGCTCAAAGATTGTGGAAATATCGCAATACTTAAATGCACCTCCAGCAGCGACGAGCTACGTGCAACCAGCTACCAGCGACCAGCTACCAGCGACGAAGAAGGTTAAAGTAACCTACCATGACCCCTGCCATTTGAACCGTGAGCTGGGGATTAAAAACGAGCCGCGGGAAATCCTCAAAACGATTCCCGGTATAGAATTTGTTGAGATGAGTAATCCCTCAAGATGCTGCGGTTCAGGAGGGAGTTTTAACCTATCCCACTACGATCTGTCACTGAAGATATTAGATAAAAAAATGGAGAGTATCAGAGACACCGGCGCGGAAATTGTCGTGACGAACTGTTCAGGCTGTATGCTCCAGCTCAAAGACGGCGCCCACCAGAAGGGAATGAAGGTAGAGGTGCTCCACCTGGCAGAGGCAATAAAAGCGTTCAGCTAATGGCTTTGAGCCTGCTTGTTATAAGCTGATCGCTGGCAGATGATTCCCTCAGCTTCGCGCCCGTACATTTTTATTGAGATACGTACTGATTGTAGCAGGTAATCACGTCATCCCATGTAGCCTGTCCACCCACATATGTGCCATACTTGGTTATCACATCGGCCAAAGTTGAGCATCCGGGTGGTTGTAACAGCCGGTAAATCTTTGCGCCGGTAAAGCCAGCAGGGGTATCACCCGGGAAATCGGAATCAGAGCTATTATTTGCAACTACATACATGGTGCCGTCAAAAGTGGTGAAAGCCTCAAACTCTAAAACATTTGAATCGCCAAATCCATTTCCGGTAACCCGTGTCCACGTAAGGTTGCTGCCCGGACCGGTCCCCTTCCAGATGTCTGCCCCATTTATGGGCGGATCATCTTCCTCTTTAAAGCCATTGGTGACAATGGTACCGGCAAAGAGAGTGCCGTTATAGGAAAAGAGATTTGCGCCGCCATTCGCCCCGTAACCCCCAGCACCCCCAGCGCCATCAAAACCATCCGGCAGGGATGAATCCCCTCCCACGGAGTAAACCCAGGCATCATTTGCTTTTATGTCAGTTAATCCGTCCTTGGTACACATCACCCGTCCGCCTACAAATCGCACGATTCCTACAAAAAGATGATTGTCATATTCTGCCCAGCTCCAGGCCTGAAAATTGGCCCACTGAAATCCTTCATCCCCGCCGTTATCGCCAAAGCCATTCTCATTGGTTCCGTCAGTATCTGTATCCACAAAATAATCCGCAATTGTTTCCCAAGTATTGTTATCGGGGTTGAGAAAAGCTGCGCGCAGGCCCTTGCCATTACAGCCGCTGGTCCCGGTACCTCCGGTAAAGAGCGTTTCTGCGCCTGTAACCGAGCTTATGCCCAGGTGGGTCATGCTTGAACATACGGGCTGGCCGTTACGTGACTCCAGTCCTGTGTCTAAACAAAATCCTGTTAAGTCCGTTGGAGGATAACCCGGATAGTAGCCGTGGAAAAGCCCGAAGCTGTATAACGATGACGGTGTCCAGGTCATGCCATCGCTGGTTTTCCAGATCCTGGCCCCGTTCTCGTAACTGAGGGCTATTGACAGATACAGTTCATCATTGAGGGTGGCTAAGTCAACAGCAGATTTATTCCAGAGCTCCCCAAAGCCACGCTCATTTGTTCCGTACTCTATCGCATAGGAACTGCCTACCCCCATGGCAGGCACAACATTCGTGGCCCGCCCGGGGTCTGCAGCAGTCTTATGTTCTGCACAAATAGTAGATAGTGTTTTGTTGGCAACTTCGCTTTCCTGGATGGTTAAGGTATTGCCCGTATTTCCGGTAATTTTAAACTTCCTGATTCCAGGAGTACCGGGCACCGTACCTGCGATGGTCCCGTCAAATGCCCCGATGACGCGCAATACAGACCCTTTCCACTGATCCACTGTCCAGTTTTTCGTGCTGTCTGTAATCTGGGCAGTAGTATCACCATCATTATCATCGCACCCGGATATCCCGGTAATTGTCCCTTTCCCCTCGGTCACAGAAACATTCCCGACTACCGGCTCCCAGGTGACGCCGTCAAAGCGCCAGATTTCAAATCCTATTGACCCGAACAGATTACTGCCCTGGTATCCCGTTGAAACGGTAACATAGAGATACCCATTGAACTCCTCCATGGCGCACCAGACATTCTGTTTGAGATTATACTGCAAAGCAGTGGTGCCTTGATAAGGTATGCTGAATCCGTAATAATTGTTGTCATCAGTAAATCCAGGCACGGTTAACCGCTCCCATCCCGTACCAGAGGATTTCCACAACTCAAAACCGGTGTTATCGTTTCTCGTGATCGCATAGAGACTCCCCTGAAAGGAACAAAGGGCGACAACACTGGTGTTATACTTATCGCCAAAGCCCGGCTCGCTCACCCTTTCCCATACAGAACCGTCTTCTGCAGTTATGGTTTCCAGTGCGGCTGGAATTGCAGGAGTCAGCGAATCAAGAAAATTGAGCGTATATTTGACAATCAAGTCAGTCTGCTCCTGCCGGGTAATGTCAGCAGGTTTGTCATCAGGCTGAACAAAATCATAGTCAGTTGCACTCTCACCGTACCATCCAAACTGGGAATGGTTTGCCCCCTGAAGGGCAACATAGCTGGTGTCTGGCGGCAGGTTATCTTTTGAGTTATTAATATCAGTAATATCCATACCCCCGTCATTTGTCCCCCAAATTGAAATTGCCTTTATAGGATAGGTATTAAGATAGAGAGTATCAGCAGGATATGAGGCCCATATAACAAGTCCGGTAATTTTATAGGCATTCATATAAGTCCCAGCTTGATTACCGACATATCCGCATGCGGCCGTTCCCCCCAGGGAATGACCGGCGATAGACCATTTTTGAATTGTAGGATAGTTACTGATAACATCATCAGCGCGATTTTTGCCAAGAAGGGCTATGTACTCAGGCATCGGTATAAGTGCCACCAGATACCCGGCAGCAGCAATGCCATGAGCCTCCGGCGCATAGGCCCCGGCATCAACACAACCGCCCGGATAGATGATCAATGCTTCCGTTGGTGTACCACTCGCCGGGGAAAACTCATAATAATAGTCCGGATTATAGGTATAGTTGTTTGAGTTATCAGACCATGCAGGAACAGTTCTTGTAGTAAATGTTACCTGACTATCACTTGCCATGGCATTGACAGCCTCCTGTAATGGCACGTATACTGCCTCGCATTGAGCGTATACTTCGCCAGCCCCTGAAAAAAGCGCCATGAAAAGTAAGAGAGCTGAGATAAAGAGTGTCTTTGTTCTTTTCATCTTCCCTCCGGTTGTTAAGTGTTTAAGGAAAAAAAGCATTTCCATTCATTGCAGGGTATTTTTTCCGTTACCTTAATAAGTTAACTTAATTTGCGGGTAAGTGCAAGGGGAGAGTGGAAAAGATCCGCTCTCAGTTTTGATGGCTGCAGGCTGATTGCTGAGAGCTGTAGACTAATACAAACGTATTAAGTACAATGTCATTGCGAGGAGTGAAACGACGAAGCAATCTCAAAATTATAGTGTGAGATTGCCACGCTTCCGTTGGTCGCTCGCAATGACAATGTAATAGCATTTAATGCGTTTGTATTAATACCGGCAGCGTGCTTCCTGCCTCCGGAATGATGTACGTGGTTGGGTTGTCTCCGAGGAAGGTGCGTGCAAGGGAGAGTGCCTCTTCCATGTTATCCGCCGGGATCAGGGACATCTGCCTTACTTCTTGAGGTGGAAGTGAGGATATGAGGATAATTTTTGCTCTTTTTGCTTTGATAAGGGTGGAGTATGCAGTCTGTCCATTGATCTCATATTTTACTTTAAGGATATCTTCAAACTCGTTTAAATCATGATACTTAACAGCTTGCTATAACCAGATCAGCCTTTTCGAGAACAGGAAAAGAGAAATCTTCCATGAATATTTCACAGCCCTTTTCAAAGGCAAGCCTGAGGTCACCTGAAACTGCATTCATAATCTGTTTATCAGGGGAAAGGATGCTGTTGAAGAGGAAGACGGGAGGCAGCCCCTGACTGCATGCTTCCATCATATCTTCATGAATGGGGTTACCATGGAGTTTACCCGTTATCGCATTCGTTTCTTTACCTCCCTGAGGATTAAGAACAAGTAGGTGGTTGTTGACGCAGGCATAATAAGAAGCAACGCCGGGCATCAGGCCTTTTCTTCCGCCGCTGAAGCCGGCAAAGTAGTGGAAGCCGAGCGCACCGGTGAGAATGATCTTGTCTGATTCAACCACCCTCCTGTTGAATGCAGCCCTTGTCCCCCTCGCGGTGATCCCAAGAAGTTTCAGACTTCCCTCATCTCCCGGGTTGTGGTTGTATACCTTTATCCTGCCGAAAAGCTTATCCCCTACGATCTCCCTGATTTCAGCCTCAGTCTGGGCCCGGTGAATCCCTAGGGCAATTGTTATTGCAATAGAAGAATCCTTGACACCGAGACGGGAAAGCCTGTTCACCAGGATGGGAAGAAAGAAATCACTGCCTGTGTACCGGGTAATATCAGAGCAAACAATGGCAACTTTATCTTTCGGAGAGAAAAAGTCATTGAAGGACAGGGACTCTACCGGCTGGTCAAGAGAGGATTCGATAATAGAGGTAGGGGCGAACCGACGGCTCGCCCCTACCTTTAATACCCCGAGAAGGTTCCTGGATTTCAGGCTGAAATTTTTTTTACCTCTGCCGTAAGCTAACTGGCAATGGTGTTCTTTCATGGAAAGGTTGATAACATAGCGATATGATAAAAGCAAATGATTAGCTATCAGCTCTCAGCTTGTTTGTTTTATGCTGATTGCTGACGGCTGAAAGCTAATAGCTAAATTGTAGTTTACAAAGCATTGGATATTTTATAAGATAATCTCAAACCTTAGATTCAAGGAGGGAAGAGAAATGCCAGGATTCACCATACTCTATTTTGTCTGCCTAATCATTATAGCATTATCTCTGGTTGCTTTTGCTGTCGCCAGTATCGTCGTTGCCCTTGAGATCAAGAAAACGAGAGAGAATTTAAACCGGGTTATAGAGAAAGTGGACAGGGAGATAGTTCCGCTCACTGTTGAAATAAGGAAGATAGCAGAAGACGTAAGGTCCGTGACGAAGATCGCTCGCTACCAGCTCGAGAGGGTTGATTCAAGCATCAACTATGCATCCAGCAATTTGCTTACTATTATTGACGGTGTGGCTAAGACTGTAGGTGCAGTACGTCAGGGTATCCTCGCACCTTTCTATAATATTTCTGCAATCCTGAAAGGGGTATCACGGGGAGTGGAATATTTTTTTCGGGACAAGAAAGAGGAGGAATAACATGAGTGAAGAAAAACAGGAAGGATCTTTTGGTAAGGTAATGACCGTCTTTCTGGCAGGGGGACTCATCGGTGCCGGGCTGGCGCTACTCTATGCCCCGGAATCTGGAGAGAAGACCAGACAGAAGGTAAAAGAAGGGGCTGACAAGGCGCTCCAGATGGCTAAGGAACTTGAGGAGAAATGGCTGGGAAGATTGGACGGGATCGTTCAGGATGTGAAGACAAAGAGTGCCCAGTTAGTCGCAGGCGGAAGAACCTTAGCAGAGGATAAAAAGAGAGAACTGCTTGCCGCAATCGAGGCAGGAAAGAAGGCCCTGGAAGAAGAGAGGAAGAAGATCGAAGGGGAGAGGACATCCTCTTAGTAAAGGATGTCGTGAAATTTCTTGATCGTTTTTAAAATATCCTCCGGGTCATCAAGGACCTGAAAAATCTCCAGGTCTTCCTTGGAAATCATCTTTTCTTTGAGGAGAGAGCCTTTCATCCAGTTGATCAGACCGCTCCAGTAAGTGCTCCCGACCATGATCACCGGAAACGGTTTAATCTTGTGGGTCTGGATAAGTGTAACTGCCTCAAAGAATTCATCGAGTGTGCCAAACCCGCCTGGCATGATTACGTATGCCATGGCATACTTCACAAACATCACTTTGCGGCAGAAAAAGTAGCGGAAATTTAAATTAATGTTTGCATAAGGGTTGGGCTTCTGTTCCAGAGGGAGCTCGATGTTGAGCCCGATAGATTTCCCGCCGGCATCTGATGCACCCTTGTTTGCAGCCTCCATTACCCCCGGCCCACCGCCGGTAATTACGGAAAACCCGTTCTTTACCAGAAGGCGAGCAAGCTGTTCGGTCTTTTTATAGAGTTCATCACCCCGCTTGATCCGAGCTGATCCAAAGATCGTTACGGCATGCCCAACCTCCGAGAGAGTCTCGAATCCTTCAACAAACTCTGCCATGATTCGGAACATCCTCCAGGCGTCTTCTGTTTTAAAATCATCTATTATGTACTGTCTTTCCGCCATACCGTTCCCTCCTACAGAATTAGAGGATTTAATAACAGATAAATAATTGTTTAACAAGAAGATTTTAAAAATATAAATAATTTTGCTATATTGACACTAATAGAGTGGATACTATATGTTATAAACGTGCCTGCAAAGAATATATGGTTTGAAACGACCAAAAATGCTCTATAAAAAGATTGTTTTCCGGGTTCATGCCATTCTGAGGATGTTTGAGCGTAGAATAGAGGAGGAAGATGTACAGCACGTGTTAAAAGACGGAGAGGTTATTGAGGATTATCCAATGGATAAACCTTATCCAAGCAGGCTGTTGTTAGGCTGGCGTGGATCAAGACCAATACACGTCGTGGCAGCCGATAACCACGATGATAAAGAGACAATAGTAATAACTGCATATGAACCGGAATCAAACAAATGGGATCCGACATTCAGAAGGAGGAAAATTTCATGAAATGTGTTATCTGCAAAAAAGGTGAGGTCCATCAAGGTACTGCAACCGTTACACTGGTAAGAAATAACACGACATTAGTTGTGAAATCAGTTCCTGCCCGTGTTTGTGAAAACTGCGGTGAAGAGTACGTGGATGAAGAAATTACTGCTAAACTGCTTCATCAGGCAGATGAAGCAGTTAGAACCGGCGTCCAAGTGGACATTAGAGAATATATTGCAGCGTAACTGTTCATCCTGAATGTGAAGTTGATTATGAAAAGGTAGTGCTTATGGCAGTGAAGAATAAATTCCTCCAGGGGAAGACAATCAATCCACCTCCCCTGAAATCAGACGTCAGACTAAAAGAACTAGTAGAAAATACCTTCTTAGCTTATAACGCCGGAAAGTTGAGAGATGCCTGCCGGCTCTTTGTGAAAAAGATGCTCGGCGATGATGTCACCGTTGGGTTGAGCTTAGCTGGTGCGTTGACTCCTGCCGGGTTAGGCAGGTCATGCATCATACCTCTCATCAAGAATGGATTTATTGACTGGATAGTCTCTACCGGTGCAAACCTTTACCATGATGCCCATTTTGCCCTGGGGCTTGACCTGCATGAGGGGAGTCACTTTTATAACGACACATTGCTGAGAAGAGAAGGCGTGGTAAGAATTTATGATGTGGTTATGGACTATAAGGTACTCCTCTCCACCGACCGTTTTTTCCGTAAGATCCTGGCACTGCCTGAATTTCAGAAAGAGATGGGAACGGCAGAATTTCACTACCTGATCGGGAAATACGTCTACAAACGAGAAAAGGCGCTGGGGAAGAAAGAAGCCTCCATACTGTCTACGGCATTTCAGTATGATGTGCCGGTTTATTCCTCTTCGCCTGGCGACAGCTCTATCGGGATGAATCTCGCTGAACTGAGCTTAAGAGGAAAAGGTTCTCGGATCAACGTGAGCCTGGATGTGAATGAGACGGCATCCATCGTGTATAACGCTAAGAGAGGAAGAGGCAAAAGCGGAGTGTTTATTCTCGGCGGCGGTTCTCCGAAGAACTTCATGCTCCAGACAGAACCTCAGATTCAGGAAGTCCTCGGCCTTCAGGAGTCAGGTCATGATTATTTTATCCAGGTAACTGATGCCAGGCCTGATACCGGCGGGCTGTCTGGTGCGACCCCCAGTGAAGCGATGAGCTGGGGCAAGGTTGATCCCAATGCCCTGCCAGACACCGTGGTGGTTTACCTGGATACAACAGTCGCCCTGCCCATTATCACCGCCTATGCACTCAGCAGTAGTAAGAGCAGGAAACATAAGAGGCTCTATCAGAAGAGGGGCGTATTGCTGGAGAAGCTGAAGAAGGCGTATCTGGGAAAATGATAAGCTATCAGCTATTAGCCTTCAGCTTTCAGCCTAAATTTAATAGAATTGATATTCTAATGATTAATACGAACGCATTAATTCTTTTTACACTGTCATTGCGAGCGACCAACGGGAGCGTGGCAATCTCACACCATAATTTTGAGATTGCTTCGTCGTTTCATTCCTCGCAATGACGACAAAAGGACTTTTTCAGTGGCCAGCTAAAATTTAATTTGATTAAAGCTGAGAGCTGATTGCTGACCGCTGAAAGCTAACTTATTTTGGATTTAGAGATGTAAGCTTCGGGTGAACGAATTTTCCGTCTTTCTGAATCAGCTTTCCATCAAAGAAGATCTTTCCATCACCTTGCAAGAGCTTGACCATGTCCCAGTGGATTGCACTGGTGTTACTGTTGCTGCAATCGTCGTAGCTGTTCCCCATTGCCAGGTGGATGGATCCAGAGATCTTTTCGTCAAAGAGGATATTGCGCATGGGGAACCGGATAGCTGGATTGACACCCAGGGAGAACTCCCCGACATAACGTGATCCGTCATCCGTATCCAGCACCTTATTAAGCTCTCTGTTTTTCCCGGGGGATGTGGCTTCCACAATCTTTCCTTTTTTAAATCTCAGCCTGATGGAGTTGTATTCTTTTCCCTGGTAGATCGCCGGACAGTTGAAGGTGATATATCCGTCAATGGAATCTTTAACCGGCGCGGTGAATACTTCGCCGTCAGGCAGGTTTCGCATACCGCAGCATTTGATAGCCGGCATATCCTTGATAGAGAAAGTAAGGGAGGTATCAGAAGCAATCAGTTTCACCTTATCTGTCTTTTCCATCAGCTTCTTGAGTTCTTCCTGTTTCTTTGCTTCTTTCTGCCAGTTGATGTTGCAGGCGGAAAAGAGGAAGGTCTCGAATTCCTCCAGGCTCATCTTGGCGTCCTGGGCAGCGCTGTGGGTGGGAAAGCGGGTGACGAGCCAGCGCGTATGCTTGACCCGTTCATCCTGTATGGACTTCATGGTCTTGGTATAGAGGACCATATTTTCCTGCTTGGCATTGGCAAGGACCATGGAGTTGTCAGCGGCGGCAATGCCGATGTAGACCGTGGCTTTTTTCATGAGATCGAGCTCGTGCTGCGGGAAATAGCTCACCTGTTCCGGGGAAGCAATATTAAAGAAGTCGCGGGCAATCTCCGGGACAGAGATGTGGTAATGAACGTACTGTGCACCCTGCTCAAGGGAACGCTTATGGAGTTCTTTCACCAGAGGTATTGCACCGGTGCCTGATGAACTGATGACAACAGTGTCTCCTTTCCGTACCCGGGTGGAGTAATTGATGATGATTCTTGCCAGCTCTGAAACCCGCGGGTCAGTCATTCTCTTTTTCCTTCTTGAATAAATGCACCAATTCCCCCTCCGCTGTTTCCATTTTTCCCTGATAATAGGCAATCTTCGATGACAGGTCAGAGAAGGGATATAAGAGCTTGAAACCGACTTTCATCCGGTCAAACCATTCCTCCAGTTCTTCCCGGGGACATGCCCGGTAGGAATTTTTCATGACTACGGAATCCCGGCTCAACCTCGGGGGAGCGATTGAACTTGTTTCGTTTGACCTGCCGAGGACAAGAGTAGTGATGGGGATGACACCTTGAGGCAGTAAGAGGTGTTCCCTGAGGTAGGAAAAATCAAGGAGGCCGGTCATGCCTGTATCAGAGAGCATGATGCTGCGTATGCCCAGGCATTCAGCAGTGATATTCATATTCATGGCAGCGATGCCGGCATTGAATACGGCCAGGGTATTTGAAACGAACGGTGTACGGGAAAACTCTGTAAGTAATTGCTTGTTCCGGTAGGTGTCAGCACAGATAACGATAGCCCGCGCTCCATTAAAGGGGATAGACCGGTCAAAGTTCTCTTTCCATTCATCGCTGGTAAAGGTGATGAAACTCCAGGTCTGAAGGTTGGCGGTACTCGGTGCATAGCGTCCCGCCTCAAGGATCAGATTGAAATCCTCATCGTTGATATCCTCACCACTGAACGCCCTGCAGCTCCTGCGGTTGAGAATAGTTGTGATCAGTGCATGAGCCTTCTGCCTGTCGGGAATGTAGGGTTTCTGGGTGATGATCCTGAAAAAGCTCTTAAACTGTTTAAGCATAAATGAAAGAGCTGTCAGCGATCAGCTAAAAAAGACCGAAGGCCGCTCCTGCGGTAAGCTTTTATAGCTGAACGCTGAAAGCTGAACGCTATTGGTTCAACGCTGCATTCGCATCAATCAGACCCCAGCCGAATTCTGGATCCCAGCCGGGATCTCCAAGATCCTGAGCAGAGGACTGGATTGCGTTTCTCACCTGAGCCGGGGTGTAGGTGGGATGAATTGAGATGACAAGGGCAGCCACGCCTGCC
>JAPLJA010000311.1 GCA_026388815.1 Pseudomonadota bacterium | reverse complement strand
CTTCGTTCCAATGACATTGAAGTTACCTCTCAATTTAATTAAGAAATCGAGATTATAGGGGTGGTTGATATGGGCAGTGAGATTAAAGGTTACAATAGAATAGATTGCATCATCAAGTGCCCCGTGTGCCCAGAAGAAGATGACAAAAGGCAAAAGGGCAATAATCATCCCGAGGGAGAATAACAAAATTTTTAAAATACCTTTTTCTATCGCACGCAAGTTTATACCGTTTTCAAGCAGTAAGAAAAAGGAAAAAAGGAAGAAGAGAGGGAATATCGTGGATTTGAGAGAGAAGGCAATTCCCCCCAGGATTCCTGCACAGAGGAGAAAAAAGGAGGGTCTTTCTTTTACGCTAACAGGTTTAAGGAGATCAATCATTCCCAGTAAGGGGAGAAGCAGGAATACCTCAGGTTGTCCCCTTCCCCACCATCCGACAAAAAAAATGCCGCTCGTGAGGATAGTGAATAAAAATGTAGATAGATAAGCTACCCTTCGGTTAAACAACTCCTTAGCCAGCTTGAAGAAGAATAGCAGAGTAAAGAGGGTATACAAACCATCAAGCAGAGAGATGCTCCTCATCTCCCTGCCCAGCACTTTAAAAGCAAGGGCATAAAGGAAATATATCCCAGGAGGTTTATGGTCCCAGAGATCGCGATAAGGAATTTTCCCTTGCAGGAGGCCTGAGGCTATGGTAGCAAAGATTCCCTGATCCCTCCCGAATGGCTCGTAGAGGGTAGGCAGGCGAAGCACAATAAAGAGAAGAAGGATTGCAAGCAACCCTATTAATCCCTTTTTTTGCTCTCCCTTCACAGCTATTTCTTTCACTGCCGGTGGTATCTTGATTGCGGTGTTAGCTTTACCAACATCAGATTAAAACTCAACTCTGATGAGAGGCTTTAAAGCAAAAGCAAAGATGAACATAAGGATCAAGAATGGCCAGATCCAGTATGCTTTCCATCCCATAAGTCCTATGTAAGCCACAGGATATTGCACTTCGATCTTGTCAATCCCGCTTCCAGGCTTTAGTGAACCCAGACCAGGATGCAAGAAAGTTGAGGAAAAGCGAACCGATTCAACAGGATTGAGCCTGGTATTTTTCAAAGCATCAGCAAAAATCCTAAGATCAATCTGCTCTTGTCCACTCACCAGAAGTTTGGCGGTATGGTCTCCTTTTTCCTTAACCTTAAGCCGATAGTCTATTTCACGGAATTCTTTACCGCTTTCATCCTTATCCTGCAGCCTGAGCGGTGGTGCAGTAAGCTCAAGACCGGAAGAAAGTTCAAGATTAACTGTATGTTCCAATTGAGCAACATTCTCTGAGAGTTTCATTTTTAGTAAAAATACCTCTCCAGGCTGAAAAGGACGGTAGTGATAGCGATATTCACAATTGACAAGAAAAATGAGTACAGGCAGGAACATTATTGCAAGCGGGATTAAGGCATAAGCAAGATACCTAACACCTTGAGAAAAAATCCCGGCTTGAGCCTTGAGGATCAAAATCGGGTCATCAATAAAGAGCCAGATTTCAACAAAATGTGCCTTGATCCTTTCCTTTGCTTTTTTAATCTCCTTCTGGTTTGAGCTGTATTTGTAAATAATAAGGGCAAAAGCCGTAATGAGAAGAGTCGCAAAAGCCAGGCCATACAGAGGTGAGAACCTGGAAAATGGCAAGAATAACTGGTCAATTATTTTCTGAATTGCAATCAAAACCGGTTCACTCCCGCCATCTTCATGAGATATACCCGAGGCCTCTCAACTTTTTTCTGGTCTCATCCTCAGAGTCTGATCCTTTTACCTGAGCGATCTCTTTCTCGAGAGTGTGTTCTATAAACTCTTCCACTGAGGAATATCCAGCCCGTTCAGCAAATATTTTTACCCGTTCATAGAGATCTCTTTTAATCTTGATTTTACCGCTTCCAAACATCCTGTATCCTCCTCAAAAGATTGGTTCTCCCTCAAAACCTTCAGGAACCTTGATCCCGAACTCTTTCAGCACGGTTGCTCCGATATCCCAGATTGCAGGATTCGATTTCGCGATTCTCTTGGTTGTAACCAGTGTAGCCGGTACCTCGGTCGGGTCTATGCAGTGATCCCCGCTCCAAGGATTAAGATTATCGGTGAACCAGTCTTTGGGAACCCCTCCCAGTATTGTCTCCCAACTTGCCCGGTATCCCCTGCGGAATCCAAGGATGATATCGGGCGAAATGGTGCCCACATACTTTCCATTGAAAACTTCTTTTGCAATGTAAGCATGTTTAATCGGATGTTCCCCGGTTTTGGGATCTACCAACATTTCCAGTTTACGTTTTAGCTCTGTGAGTAAACCGGCCTCTTGATCGGGGCGGACTATACCTTTGAACTCTCTCCCCTCTACATTGAGATATAAGCCATTGATGCCTAATCCGTAAGCCCTCGTTCCTTTCCAGTCCACATTCTCAAAGTATTCCGCCTTTTCACGCTGAGCAGGATCAAGGAGAGAGAGATATCCATTATCGAGGAGCCAGGAATTAAGATTGAAACACCTTCGGAACCCCGTAAAGCCATGGTCAGAAATCACGATGAGCGTAGTATGTGCGCCCATTTTTTTCAATACCATGCCGAGGGCCTCATCCATTTGCCGGTAGAGTCTTTCCACCGGATTTTTCAAGTTACTCTTCAGTGTCTGTTCATGAATCGGACTGAAGTGGTCAATATATCTCCAGAACATATGCTGACCGAGGTCAAGGGTGGAGAAATAGAAGAAGAGAAATCCCTCCTTGAAGCGATCAAGGTGCCAGCGCCAGGCCCGGAACCAGTCAGCTGTAACCATCTGACTCTGGGTCCAATATTCCTTATCATCAAGAATGCTGTAGGTACGAGCCTTCGTATCTTCAGCCATCCCCTGGGTATAGAAGAGCCCAAGATCCTTTACCAGGGCTTCACCATACTCAGGAGGGTTGAAAATAGGGAGGGCAGGATTTGCGGGGTTGATATTTATGGGAGAAACGTAGAGCTTAAAACGAGGGTGAACTTCCTTGAGGTAAAATTTTACTATCCCGGAGAGATGTTTTACCCGTGGGATGAGTTCAAACGTGATGTCCACCCATGTGCTCCATTCCCCCTGCTGCAAAAAAATTTCTTTATCGTGTACAACGATTTTTGCAACCGGATGTTCCCGGTCTATATATACTTTAAAAGGAATTTTAAGCTTTTCGTAGTTGTAGTGCTTTTCACCATCAACTTCATCAAAGGGTTGTTTCTCGTCAAGCCGGAAACTGTTTGAGGGACCATAGAGATAATTTTCTGCAATACCATTTTTCGGGAACGTGGGATAGACTTTTCCACCGGTAACTTTCCCTGAATTTTCGGGTGGATTATCAGTATAGTAAGAAAAGGTGCCATACGTTCCCAGGATGTCTGGGGTTCCCATTCCGGACATTTGCCAGGCCTTGCCTCCAAAAGGAGGGAAATTGCTTGGTGCCCGATAGATGACCGCAGGTATCCCGGCTTCGGTAAGATAATTCCAAAAAGGTTTTTCTCCAACTAAGTTTTTTAGTTCTCCACTTTTCAGTGAGAACATCCATTTCCCGAGCCGGAGTTTCCCTCCTCCAGGTTCGTAGGTTCGACTTGTGGAAAGATACAGTTCAAAGGTGTCAGGCCGGCGGTGAATGAAATCAAAGATCCCGTTTCTCCCGGGATTGGTGCTCGTGGAAAAACTTGCCCAGGCAACCGGGCTTTGCGCCGGTATTGTGGTCTGCATCTCTTTGAAATCGCCACCTGTTGAGATGAGTTTCTGGAAATGAGGCATCATGCCTGCATCAATAAAACGCTTGAGCAGATAAGGATCCATACCGTCTATGCCAAGCACAATTACCTTTTTTGAATTATTTTTTCCTGTATAAGAGGGAAGGCTGCTGCAAAAGCCTTTCGTGCCTAACAAAGAGCCGGCGATTAAGAATGCGCTTTGTTTGCAAAATTCTCGTCGATTCATTTTTTTCTCAGGCTCTCTAATTCAGTCTGGTTTAAAAGGGAAGAGCCATCCATATACGCAGGTACCTTCAGATCAAACAGTCGCAGGATTGTTGGAGCAAGGTCTCCGATCCATGCTTCTTCTTTACTCATCGTGAGGTTTGTGAAAAGGACTCCTGGAACCAGCGCTGGATCAATGCAATGGTCCCCGCTCCAACTCTTGATGTTGTCAGAGAAAACCCGATCATTTACTTCTCCAAGGGTACCTCCCCAGTCCATCCTGTAGCCTTCACTATATCCCACGATTACGTCAGGTGCATTCCCCAGGTAAGGCCCGGAGAGATGCTCATAAGCATCGTATGCGCAACGGATTGCCGTCTCACCGGTCTGTGGATCCCTGAGGCCGGTGAGTTTTTCACAGATTTCTTTCCGCAATCGCTGAGCTTCTTCGCCAGGCTCGACAATTCCT
>JAPLJA010000101.1 GCA_026388815.1 Pseudomonadota bacterium | reverse complement strand
AAACAAGGGTCAGCCTGAGGGTTGAACGTTACAGTATGGTAGAAGCTCTCAAGAGCATCGAGCGTTGTGACATCGGCATCCTTATCCTCGATGCAACCCAGGGGGTAACCGAGCAGGATGCTCGGATCGGTGGTTACCTCTGCGAACAAGGCAAAGGTACCATCATTGTAGTCAACAAGTGGGACCTGATTGAAAAAGATACCTCATCCATGAAGAAGTATACCGAAGAGTTCAGGTACCACCTCCGTTATCTCGATTTTGCCCCAATTCTCTTTATATCAGCACTAACCGGTCATCGGGTAAGCGAGGTCCTGAAATTAGCCCAGCAGGTATCACACGATTACAGAAAAAGGTTAACAACCTCAGAATTGAATCGTGTACTGATAGAGACTACAGACAAGCATCCCCTGCCCTTCTACCGTAAACGCCCTCTCAAGCTTTACTACATGACCCAGGCATCAACTGCACCACCTTCCTTTGTCCTTTTTGCCAACCACCCTGAGGCGATTCACTTTTCCTATGAACGCTACCTGATCAACCAGCTTCGGGAACGTTTCGGTTTCACCGGCGTTCCTTTGCGTCTTATATTCAGGGAGAGGAAACATTAATGAAAGTTTCGGGTTCCGGGTTCCGAGTTTCGATTTAAAGAATTTATTAACGGCTGTTAGCTGATGGCTGATAGCTCATCAAGCGGAGGATGTATGCAGGAAGAAAAACTCATTAAGAGTCCTGACACGGAGAGGAAAGACCGGATCCCTCCCGGCCAGAGAAAAGTAGATGATTTCCCTGTTCTCCATTTTGACGGTGAGCCATCAGTTGATATCAATACCTGGCAATTCAGGATTTTTGGCCTGGTCGGAAAGGAACGGAAGCTGAGCTTCAAAGAGTTCTCTTCCCTTCCTCAGGTCAAGGTGTTTTCAGATATTCAGTGTGTTACCGGCTGGTCAAAGCTGAATAATTATTGGGAAGGGGTAAGCACTGGTGAGATACGTAAGCTTTTCACCATACTCCCTGCTGCCAGGTTCGTCATTGTCCATTCCTCAGATGAGTTCTTCACCAATATACCCATTGCTGAATTTTTGGAGACAGATGTTCTCTTTGCCCTCCAGTATAACGACAAGCCTCTGACAAAAGAGCATGGTTACCCTGTCAGGCTAGTAGTTCCGCGCCTCTACTTCTGGAAAAGCGCTAAATGGGTTACCGGTATCGAGTTTGTTGAAAAAGACAGGCGCGGATTCTGGGAATCTCGTGGATACCACAATCACGGCGACCCTTGGAAAGAAGAGAGGTATAGCGAATGAACAAATGCGGAGTGCGGAATAAAACATGTGACTCGTGGAGCTTTATTTTTTAGCTGATCGCTGAGGGCTAAATCCTGAACATGGATGACCTTTAAATCATGACGTTCAAATTGTGTTGACATACAGAGGTCACGACTGAATAATAGTTTGTGGATGCCGCACCTTCATGGTGTGCAAGATTTGTAATTATAGAGTAAATTCTATGGCAAAAAAATCGACATCGGTCAGACACTCCCCTCCCCGCATAAAGAGTGATAAAAGGCTTTCTCCCCTCGAATCACAGCACCTCATCCGCGAGCTTCAGGAAAAGCAGACTGAGCTTGAACAGAAGAACAAGGAGCTCCGGAGGGTACAGGAGCAGCTTGAGGCTTCACGGAAAAAATATGCTGATCTGTATGACTTTGCTCCCATCGGCTATTTTAGCCTTGATAAAAAAGGACTGATCGTAGAGGTAAACCTTACTGGTGCGAACATGCTTGGTCTTGACAGACGCCTGTTGATCAATAAGTCACTTTCTCTCTTTGTTGACAAAGATGATTTTGGCTCCTTTGAGATACACCGCACGAATGTCTTTAAGGAATTAACCCACCTGACCTGCGAAATCAAGCTGAAGAGGAAGGACGGAACCACATTCTCTGCACAACTGCAGAGCCTTGCAGTTGAGGATCGTGATGGCAGCCTCAGCCATTGCCGTACAGCGGTAATCTACCTTGCCGAACACAGGCAGGAACCAAGCCCCTGAAATTTCAAGGTGAGTTTCAGAAGCTATACAAGATATTTGACCAGTTCTTCCGGCTCGATCTCAATTATTCTCACCCTGCCGATTCTCTCCACGGCAATGAACCGTATCTTTTCACTTCTCACCTTCTTGTCCAGCTTTATGAGCTGTACATAATCATCCGGTGTATACCTGTCTGGCAGAGCAGACGGAAGCCCCGTCTTCCTGATGAGATCCATGATATCCTCGTGTGTCTGTTTATTGCATATGCCGAGTCGTAAAGAGATCAAAGAGGTGGCGACCATTCCCATAGCTACCGCCTCGCCATGAGAGTATTGCCGGTATCCTGTAACCGTCTCCAGGGCATGTCCAATGGTATGCCCGAAATTTAAAATAGACCGTATCCCTTTCTCCTGCTCATCCTTCTCTACGATCCTTCCCTTGATATGACAGGATGACCTTATTACCCGGGCCAATGATGGTGAATGAAGAGAAAGGACCTTTTTATAGTTCTCCTGGAGGTAGGAAAAAAGATATCTATCCTTGATAATACCATACTTGATTACCTCGGCTATGCCTGAGACGAAGTCACGCTGATTCAGGGTTTTCAGGCATTCGGTATCGATCAGGATCAGCCGGGGCTGGTAAAAAGTACCGACGAGATTCTTTCCTTCTTCGAGATTTACACCGGTCTTTCCACCCACACTGCTATCCACCTGGGCAAGTAAGGTAGTAGGAATCTGGATGTAGGGAACGCCCCGCAGGTAGGTTGATGCAACAAACCCGGTGATGTCGCCGATTACGCCGCCGCCCAAGGCAACAAGGAGCGAAGCGCGATCCATCCTGAAGGAGGTCAGCTGGTGGTAGATGTCCTCAACAGTCTTCAAGCTCTTTGTTTCTTCACCTGCAGGAAGGTTCAAACAGACGACAGAGAATCTTTCTCTTTCAAGTGAATCCCTGACAGGGTTTAAGAACTGGCTTTCCACAGGGGGGTAAGTAATAACAGCAGCCCTTCTACTGAATTTGAAGGTGCGTAGCAGTCTTCCCAGTTCCTTTAAGATACCGGCCCCGATACAGACGGAATAACTTCTTTCCCTGAGATGAACTTTTATCTTGTACATGATGATCCTAACACCAGAAAAAGAATTGCCCCGGTCTTCGCCTCACAATGACGGGAGATTTTATTTCATTCAGAGCGGAGCGAAGAATCTCGTTACCTATTAAAAGTTGCTGAGCTGGTTTATATACCCCTGGTAATTGCGTCTGGTCTCATCCAGGGAATCGCCCCCGAACTTTTCGAGAAAAGCACGCCCTATTTCATGAGCTACTGCTGCCTCGGCAATCACTGAAGCGGATGGGACACGGCATATATCCGAGCGTTCTACGCTTGCCAGTTCCGGTTCCTTGGTTCTCAGGTTCACGGACTGGAGGGGAGAATACAGGGTAGCGATGGGTTTCATTGCCGCACGGACAATGATATCTTCTCCATTCGTCACCCCTCCCTCGATCCCGCCTGCCCGGTTTGTCCTGTGGAAGAACCGCTTTTTTGATTGGTCATAGAAGATCTCGTCGTGTACCTGGGAGCCGGGCTGACGCCCTGCCTCAAAGCCAATTCCTATCTCCACCCCTTTAATAGCCTGGATACTCATGAGTGCCTGGGCCATTCTCCCGTCAAGCCTCAGATCCCACTGCATGAAGCTCCCGAGGCCCGGAGGGACATTTCTGACAACCACCTCGAATATTCCCCCTACGCTGTCACCTTTATTCCTCGCTTCTTCGATCCTGTCTTTCATCTTCAGTTCCGCTATCTTATCAGGACAGCGCAGTTCAGAATCCTCAGACCACGAGAATATCTCATCCAGAGGCAGTTCTGGTATCTCTGCTTTAATACCCCCGACTTCCACCACATAGCTCATCACCACTATTCCAAACTCAGTCAGGAATTTCTTTACCACCGCTCCTGCTGCCACCCGGCCGGTCGTCTCCCGGGCGCTGGAGCGTTCGAGGACGTTACGGATGTCTTTCTCATTGTATTTCAGGGCGCCGGCTAAATCGGCATGTCCGGGCCGCGGACGGTCAAAGTGCTCTGTCTCCACCTTCTCCTGAGGATGGATGGACATCAGCTTTTTCCAGTTCTCCCAGTCTCGGTTTCTGATCACGAGGGTTATGGGAGAACCGAGGGTTTTCCCGAGGCGGACACCAGAGGTAATTTCCACCTCGTCCTTTTCAATCTCCATCCTCTTGCCCCGGCCATATCCCTTCTGCCGCCGGGCAAGTTCGGTATTGATATCCCCTTCCAGGAGACTCAATCCGGCAGGAATACCCTCTATGGTGGCAGTAAGTGATTTACCGTGCGAT
>JAPLJA010000151.1 GCA_026388815.1 Pseudomonadota bacterium | reverse complement strand
GATTTGCTTATCCGTTCACTGTTGATGTTGGGTGCATCGAGAAATAGCCTCGCCCGTATCTTATCCGGAACCCATTCTGCCCTGGTTGGTTAGCTTCATCTCTCCAAGATCTATTTCCGCAGGCACAAATGCCGCCTAACGTTCTTGGTGCAAAAGAAGCCTAAAAGGTTTGCATATAAATCTTTTGCAACGTGTTAGCCGCCCGTTCTGGGCAGTTTCTTGATAGCACATTTTTGCTCCTTACCAAGTTCGCAGCTCCGCTTGCTTAAGTCAGCGCAGCTTATACTTTTTTTCTGTGGCTCGGCAACACCTTTCAACTGTTAATTCGCCTAGGTGTTTATTGACATTCACAATAGAAACCACATATATCCCATAGCGGCCTTCCCTTTGCATTCTTGCATCTGCCAGATCCAGAGGGACAAAGGTATTGATATTCTGGATTAACTCGGGCTCCAACCGGCGCTCTCAAATCCTGGCTGGTATCGTCTCCAGTATTTCCAGCAGGATATGGCCCAAAAGTATACTGCCACTGTCGAGGTGCACCTATTCTAGTACACCATGTGTTGAACTTAGCCTCTGCCCATTCATCTGCACAAAGGTTTGGATCTCCTTGCATTGGGCCAGGACACCAATATCCAGCATTATTTGTTTCATAACAGCATCTGTCATGAAGGATACTGCCTACAGACATCCAGCCATACACAAGGCAGGTATCTTCATCTTTCGTAAATGGAGTTCCAGGAGCATTTCCCTCGCATTGGGTTCCGATTCCCCCAAAACACCGTTGGATTTTGATGTCAGGTTCTGTTGAGAAATCACATAAAGAAGAAATTTCAACAATGCCCCTCAGATTCGCATCCATTTCACCATCATTCCAGCCGTCTCCAAAATATAAAACCCACTGATCATTAATTAGTTCTGAACCACCCCAATTCATGACTACTGCATCTTCTTCCCTATTGTTACCACTTTGATTATTTGGTTCACCTTCCCACCAGTTTGTATAAGTAACAGGTTCTCCGCTAACCCATTCAAAATTACCCTCAACGTTTATGTCATTGAGCCCTATCCAAAAAAACTCATTTGCGCCAAACTGATCTCTTAACCATAATTCCTCTTCTCTATCATTTATTGTAACGAGATGTTCTCCCCATTCCATTGCTTGGGTTTCCGCTTGTAACCAATTCATGGGGGTTGTCAATTTATAGTAATGGCCATTTGCAGGATTCATTATCCAACCTTCTTCCTCCGTAGCTGCCACTTTAGCATAAGCTGGATCAACACGGATATGAAAACACGCTAATGCAATGACCGCTATTAAACACAATGAGCTAAACTTTTTTAATCTGACCATCTTTCATACCTCCTCTTCTAATGAAGTTATTTTTGCCTTTTTAACCTTTTCTTTTTTGTTTTTGCGTTCCGAAGTCAATTGCGTATAACGTGTTCGTATCCGAACCTCGTTCGGATATCCCACCTCTGACTGAACAACAAGAAATCCCCTTCCTAAGACACCCTTACCTAATGTTACCATTCCCATAAGTGAACTCTCTCTACTGGAGGGACAGGAGCTGAATGATTTAATTAATTTGAGTTGGTAACATACTTCCCCCAGGAATGTCAAATAAATAAATGTGGGGGTGAGGGTTTTTGTAAAAACCGGGGATGAGGGAAGGCTTGCCGGAAGAAGGCTGTCACGGAGGCCGCCGTTTAGGCCCGCATCCGCTTCTATCGTGTCAGCAGCACAAACGAGGCCATCAGTTATGCGCTTTAGCCGTTTGTGATGTGTTAACTGAAGTGCGTGCCGATCTTCCTTTTTTCAAAACGCCGTATTTTACTTTGAGTTCGTTTAGGAAAGCTTCTCTGTCAGTATTATATTTGTTGCTCAATTCTTCCCTGATTTTTCTTTGAAATTTTACGGCATCAAATTTCTTTCTCATGGATTACCTCCCTTGGACTCCTGATTTCCAACACAGGATAACCAAACTTCAGATTTACCGAGTTGAAGGCACGTATACGGTCAAGATTTACAATTTGCTTGAAATTCCAGCTAACTAAAACATCCACTCTTTCCACAGACGCTATAGCAATATGTTGAGCATCCACCAAATGCTTTGAGGTCACAACTCTGTTTTTAAGATAAGTTAACGCTAACTTTTCTGCTTCTCCTGAAAGAGAAGCCTTTTCGATATATGCATCAGGAATTGTTGAAAGTACCTTCTTTACATTCGACGGTGCCGCTTCGAGTTCTCGGAGGGTAAGGTCTGAAACAACAGCGATCTTGATCCCATTGCGAAATTCATCAAAAATCAAATTCGACCAGATGGCAAATTCATCATCAATACAACCGCCTATAACTGACGTATCAATATAAACTCTTGGGATCATTTGCTTTCAATATACCATAAATCGGCACGCATTTCATATAACTTGGTTGTTACCGAACAAGTTCGGATATCCCGAATCTGTCTGTACCCGGTGCTTAAGGACCGGTCTGGTGACCAAGGCCTACTGGGAGAAGGTTGCCCCCGAAACCTCAGTTTAAACCCGCATCCGCTCTATACTGATCACACCTTTCACCTTCTCAATCGATTTAATAATCTTCTGAAGGTGATCAAGGTTATGCACCTCAATCTCAAAGATATTGACAGCCTGCTTGTCCGGGGTGGTATGAATCCGGGCGTTACTGATGTTTCCTTCAGCGGCAGCAATACAGGCAGAGATATCGGCGAGCAACCCTTTTTTGTCCACAGAGACCACCCTGATCTTCGCAGGACAGACAGCCTTGTACGTGAGATCCCACTGGGCGTCAATCTTCCTCTCTGGTTCAGACCCGATAAGGAGCGGACAGTCGCGGGTGTGAATGGTTACACCCCTTCCCCGGGTGATGTAGCCCACCACCTGGTCACCAGGAAGAGGGTTACAGCACTTCGCAAAGCGGACCAGGATATCATCAATGCCTTTGATCACGATCCCTGAGTCCGACTGTTTCTTTAACCTCCTGGCAATTTCCTTAATCTTTGATTCTGGTGACGGTTTCTCCTCAAGCTGTTCTGGAGGGACAAAACGATGGAGCAGGTGTCTGATGGATACCCTTCCAAATCCAATACTGGCGTAGAAATCATCCATCTCTTTGATCTCCATTTCCTGCATAACGTGACGGAAGGAATCAGACTTAGCCAGCTTGGAGAAGTCCAGGCCGTACTTTTTAAACTCCTTTTCACAGAGTTCTTTTCCAAGGGCAATGCTCTTAGCCCTCCCTTCTGTCTTTATCCAGCTTCTGATCTTGGTGCGTGCCCGGGGGGTTTTTACCACCTTGAGCCAGTCTTTGCTCGGAGTTTGACGGGACGAAGTAAGGATCTCTATAGAATCCCCGTTTTTTAACTGGTATTTGAGAGGAACGAGCCTTCCGTTCACTTTCGCCCCCACACAGTGGTGACCGATATCGGTATGGATGCTGTAGGCAAAGTCAATGGGGCTCGCTCCCCGCGGAAATTCTTTGACCTCCCCCTTGGGGGTAAAGACATACACTTCATCAGGAAAGAGGTCGACGCGCACTGTCTCCAGAAACTCTCGCGGGTCTTTGAGGTCCTTTTGCCATTCAAGAAGCTGTCTCAGCCAGGCAAACCGCTTGTCATCCACCAGGTCGAGCGTCTTTCCCTCCTTGTATTTCCAGTGAGCTGCAATCCCGTATTCTGCAATCCGGTGCATCTCTTCGGTCCGGATCTGAATCTCAATCCGCTGGCCATAGGGACCGATCACCGTGGTGTGGAGCGACTGGTACATATTCGCTTTGGGCAGGTTGATGTAGTCTTTGAACCTC
>JAPLJA010000112.1 GCA_026388815.1 Pseudomonadota bacterium | reverse complement strand
AGCGCAGGGGCAGATACTGAAAAGATCTACCTGTATGACTGCACTATCAACCCCTGCCAGGGTTGCTATAAAAACTGCTGGATCACTCCCAAGGACTGTACCCGGTGGGACGATGAGATGCACAAACTCATCCCGAAGATGCTGGCGAGTGACCTCATCGTGTTTGCATCGCCGGTCTACATGGGGAGCTACACCGCCCAGCTCACCGCCTTTTTTGAACGGTGCATCCCCGTCATGCACGTTGATCTGAAAAACATGGTTATCGTTGAGAACAAGCTGAAGGGGAAAAACGTTGTGGTGGCCTTTGTCCATGACTTTCCAGAACCATCTACCGCTGACCTCCCCTTCAAAGTTATTGAGCATGTATTGGTGAAAAATCTTCAGATGAACATCGTTGGCAAACTCCATGTACCCGGGGTCCGTGACGAGGGTGATATAAAAAAGAAGGAAGATAAATTACAGGAAGCGTATCAGCTGGGTATAAAACTCTGCACCCGATGAGTGAAACAAAGAAAAGTACCTCTCATAAGTTGGGAAACAGGTTTCTGAGTGCGAATTCAAGATTTTTTCGTTAACAATACTTATCGAGCTGAACGGCTGCAAATTCGGCTGTCTGAGCTGCCGCAAGCAGCGAGTTTCGAATTTGCAGTGAAGCGAGATTTAGTATTGTCGAAAAAATGTTGTTGAGCGACGAGGAATCCTGTTTTCAGTGTTATAAGAAAGAAAGGTTTTACTATGGAAAAGCTTTACGGGTGGACAGGAAAGATACTGAGGATAGATTTAACATCAGGAGAAAAACAGATCCTTCCAACCCATGAGCTCGTAGAAAGATTTATTGGCGGAAGGGGGTTCACCGCGAAAATATACTGGGATGAAGTAAGTCCATCCACTGACGCTCTCAGTCCTGAAAACCCCCTTATCATCATGACCGGTCCCTTGGCAGGGACTCCAGCTATTGCAGGGTCCCGCTGGTTTATCAGTGGAAAATCTCCCCTGCTCTATCCGGATCAGTATGGGCTGGGAAGCGTGGGTGGTACGCTCGGTGCGGAGTTAAAGGCTGCCGGTTACGACGGCATCATCATATCCGGCAGGGCCTCAAAACCATCCTACCTTTCCATCAGCGATGGCCGCGTGGAGATAAAAGACGCCCAGGGCCTGTGGGGCCTTGAGACGTACGAGACGTTACAGAGAATCCGTGCAGCAGAAGGAGAGAAGGCGCAGACTGCGTGCATTGGTCCTGCCGGTGAAAACAGGGTGCGGGTTGCCCTGGCGATGAGTGAAAATGGCGCTTGCGGCGGGAGTGGCTTTGGAGCGGTGATGGGTTCTAAAAACCTGAAAGCCATTACGGTAAAGGGAACCGGCAAAGTGGAAACCGCTCATCCTGAAATGTTGAAACAGATCAACCAGCAGATTCACTCCCTGATCAAGGGAAAGGTCTTGATGGATCCCAGTATCGAGGGGATTGAGCTGATAAAAAGGTCTCCCTGTCGGGGATGTCCGGGAGGGTGCCCCCGGGGGCTCTATAAACACAGTTCGGGCGTGGAAGAAGTTCGCAAAAACTGCCAATCCTCGTATGTCTATTACAGCCTAGACAGAAGGTACCACGAAGGGGAGGGAACCGAAGCTTCATTCTTTGCAACCTCTCTCTGTAATCGCTATGGCCTCTGTACGCAGGAAATGGGCAATATGCTCCGCTGGCTGGACAAATGTGTTCAGCAGGGAATCTTTTCAGATGAGGGAACGGGGATTCCTTTCTCCAAGATGGGCAGCCTTGAATTTATCGAGACGCTCATCCAGAAAATGGTTGCACGACAGGGGTTCGGCGATGTGCTGGCTGAAGGCACCATCCGGGCAGCCCGGATTGCGGGCAAAGGATCGGAAAAACTCTTAGCGGGAACTATTAACAAGACTGGCTTCAACTCCAATGCCTATAACCCCAGGTATTTCATCAGCAATGCGGTATTCTATGCGACCGAGTCAACCAGCACGATGAACCAGCTCCACGAGGTCTGCTTCCCCATTATGCGATGGGTCATGTGGTATGCCACTGACGGGGCGAGCTCACCTTTCAGTACCGAGGTGATGCAGAATATTGCCCGGCGCTTCTGGAAGAGTGAGAAGGCGGTGGATTTCTCCACCTATGAAGGGAAGGCCAAGGTTGCATGTATCATCCAGGACCGAGAATATGCCAAGGAGAACCTGGTGGCTTGTGATTTTCTCTACCCCCTGATCACTGCTGATGGAGCCGAAGACCACGTGGGGGATCCAACCCTGGAGAGCCGCCTCCTCTCAGCAGTAACCGGGATGAACATCAATGAAACAGAATATTACCAGACTGGTGAGCGGATCTTCAACCTCCAGCGGGCAATCCAGGGCAGGGAAGGCAGGGCAGGGAGGAAAGACGATACGCTGGATGAGTTCAACTTTACTCAGGCGATAGAAGTGGAGGAGGGTTTCCTTGGAATCTTCAATCCGGAGTTCATGCTCCCCGGTCCTGGCGGTGAACTTATATCCCGTCGAGGGTGTGTTGTTGAACGTGATAAATTTGAGAAGATGATGGATGAGTACTATGCGCTGCGGGGCTGGGATGTAAAAACGGGACTGCAGAAGAAGGAGAAGCTGGAAGTCCTCTCACTATCTGAGATTATCCCTGAAATGGAAAAACGGAACCTCATCATTTCCGGCTGAACCGTTTCCCGATTTCAAAAAATGGCGGATGGTGGATAACTGAGTGCAATCAATACCTCAGGTGGAACACCTGTAGCCTGAGCCATCTTGATCGCCCGATCCTTGAGGGTGATGTACTCGAGCCACCTCCCGTTCCTCTCAAGCTTGAGCTGCGTATCAGCTGCGGTGAACGGGCTTCCTTTTCTCTTCCTCAGGATAGCAAGGTAGGCATCAAAGAAGGCATGGTAAGCAGAAATAAAGAGGTCAAGGTCCTCCCCTTTCAGTTCCAGCAATTTGCACCCTACCTTGGTAGCGAGGGGGAATGGGAAGTGCTCCATGTTATAGTGGGTATCGAGCCCTTCTCGCATCTTATCCCGGTCCCTTCCGAACCGGTCAGCAACCCGGTCCATGACGTTCCTCATACTCGTGAGGTCTTCCTCCACCCGCACCGCCGGGAACAGGTCCAGGTTCATATAGTAGGGTCCTACCCCCTTCATTGACCATTCCGTGTTAAAGTGGCCCATGGGACAGAAAGGATTTTCAGGGAATACCTCCATCTGATAGACCATGGCATCAATCTCATCTTTCATACCCGGCGGGGTAATACC
>JAPLJA010000015.1 GCA_026388815.1 Pseudomonadota bacterium | reverse complement strand
TCAGTGTGTTATAGAAGACAGCATGCGGGATATTTACGGTAAACTGATGAATGCTGATGCTATTGTTTTTGGCGCCCCCACCTATTTTATGGATATCTCAGGAGCTGCCAAATGTTTCATTGACAGGAGCATGGCAATCTTCTACCGGGGGATAGGTCCTGATGCAGAGATTGAAGTCCTGGGCAAGAGACCCCTTGCCGGGAAGCCAGCAGTTGCAGTCACCACAGTTGCCGGGAGCGGTCATGAGCGGGCAATTGAGACACTCAGAATATTTTTCCAGATCAACAAGATGAAGATCGTTTCCGAACTTGCTGAACCTGTGGGCATGAATGATGTTGACGACATGCCGGAGGTAATGCAGCGGGCAGAAGAGGCAGGTAAAAAACTGGGCTTGTCATTAAAACTGGGCAAGTAATTTTTTACTTGATTTCTCCTTTTTAAAAGTTTACAATTCAGGCGTAAAACCGCTAAAAAGCTATAAAAGGTTAAAAATAAAAGGGGGTAATTGTATGAGAAAAGGAAAAGAGAAGCCCTGCGTGAAAACCATATCTTTTATCATCTTGTCCATCCTGCTGGGATACGGAACAGGCGTATACGCAAGCAATGTTCCTGCGGCACTTGAAACCATCACTGCTACAGACGGGAGTACGTGGGAAAGGGTAAATGTGCCAGGATTTGGAAATAATAACAACTTTTCAGTTGTTGCTATGGCTGAATATCAGGGTCACTTGTATGCTATGACCAGAAACGAGACTCAAGGTACTGAAGTCTGGCGCACAAACGGAACGGGTTGGGAGCAGGTACTGTTTCCCGGCGGAATTACTAACGGCATTTACGGCAATACCCGTATTAATAACGTATGGGCCAGGATGATCGTGTTTAATGGAAAGTTGTATTTTGGTTTTTCTTCAGGTCTGCAGGGAGCCTATCTTGGTTCTACAGGTTGTGAAATATGGCGATATGATGGCACTACTTGGGAGCCTGTTATTTCTGATATGAGAGATATTGATGAGGCAGGAATAATAACAGGAATCGGCAGTTGTGCCGATAATGACGGGAGTTCAACTGCCACAATCACCGACAATACCAAGACATGGTCTACTGATCAGTGGACCGGTGGCGTTTTACAGATAACCTCAGGGAGCGGTATATACAGAAAATTCAGGATCATAAGCAATACTGCAAATGTCCTTACCATTCAGCAGAACGAAGCAGCTGGCACCTATAATAGTTCAGGTCAGGAGACTGAGTTTACAATTTGTGCAAGCAAGACATACGACAATCCGTTCCCTGCATATTCTTATACACTTGGTGCTGTTGTTGTCGGAGATTCTTATGAAATCGGTATGGGCTCAGATGAAAACGGATTTGGCGATTTCTGGAACAAAACGATCACTGCTATGAGAATATTTAATGACAAGCTGTATGTGAGTACGGGTCTTAATTATGAATACGGCGGGCAGGTCTGGTACACTGAAAATGGTGATGACTGGTACGTAACCGGGTCTGTGATAAATATCCCGGCACCGTATAACTTTAGCAGCTTCGGGAACTATCACAGTGACACCGCCTACCCGGGAGGCCACAAGCCCATATCAAGCAGCGTCACCGATGTAATTGTCTCAACAGTATCGGGCACACCAGTCCTCTATGCCGGCGGGACCGGAACATCCGGAAGTCTGGGAGGCTGCTCCCGCATGGTAAGTCTCACTGCGAATGGATGGGAGCTCATCGTTGATATTAATGTTGATGCCAACACCACTGGCACTAATGAAAATGGGTTTGGCAGCCCGGTGCCCTGCACAACAAATAAATACAACTTTATGCCCTGGAGCCTTGCTGATTTCAGTAACAAGCTGATGGTCGGGGTTTTAGGTGACGGTGCACGGGTGCTCTATGCTCCAAGTGGACTTGCGGACATTAAAAATGATGGAAGCTGGTTTTTCAGTGTGGGTGGAAATTCCCCCGGAGATTCCCCATATCTCAATGGATTTGATGGCTATCAATATACATCGGGCGTCGGTACCAAATACCAGAACCTCGCAGTTAACCTCTTTTCCTCTGGTAATGCTCTGTACGGCGGGATTATCTGCCAATACGTTCCTGAGTACAGCATACCACCCAATATAAATGAGCTGAAGGGCTCCCAGATATGGAAAAGCCCTGATGGACTAACATGGACCCAGGTGACCAATAATGGGTTTGGTGACACAAATATTGTTAATTTTGAAGGATTCGCCATTTTCAATAACCAGCTCTATGTTTCCGGTAGCAAGGGTGCAAGCTCAACACCCCAGGGACTCGGGGGAGCAAAGGTTTTCAGACAGTCATTTCCTACGCTCATAGGTCTTAGCAGCTTTGAGGCCACAGGAGGCTTGCGAAGGATTAGCTTGATATGGGTAACAGAGTCAGAAGTGAATAATGCTGGTTTTAATATTTACCGTGCAGAATCAGCAGATGGGACGTATCAGAAGATTAATGATTCTCTCATCCAAGCTCAGGGTTCTCCCACTCAGGGTGCGGCCTATGACTACGTTGACAAGGATGTAAAGAACAAGAAGACCTACTACTACAAGCTCGAAGATGTGGACGTGAACGGCACGTCAACGATGCACGGTCCGGTAAGCGCTACGCCGAAGTCAATGTTGAAAAAGTAACAAAAAAGATATTTGAAGTAGTACAGGAAAGGGCAGGGGCATGAAAAGGCTTCTGCCCTTTTTGTTTATGGGGGTTCAAGGGGTCAAGGATCCAGGGGAATTGCAACAGCTTTTAGTGGATGGAGCATAGAAGGCAGGAGCCAGAATTCAGAATTCAGGAGAAAAACTCCTGACTCCTGGCTTCTGACTTCTGGATTCTTTATTTTGCCCTCGAACCCTTGAATCCTGCTTGACACTTGTGATAGGAATAAACGTAAGGAAATCGTTTTACAACGAATAACTGAAGGGAGAGGGAATATGGCAGCGGAAGATACTATTCTATGTCATCAGTGCGGCAAGGATCTGGTGATGAAGTTCATCGAAATCAAAGATAAGGTGTTCTGCTCCACCTCGTGTTTTGAGGACTTTAAGAATTCGATGAGCAGGAAAGAATTTTACCAGCAGTACGGTGATGCATTCAAGCCGGATGAGCAGAAGTGGGTCCCCAAGTATTCAAACGACTACATCAAGATGTGTGGCTACTGTCCATCGAAGCTTGCGGAGGTATGCCATGAAGAACTGGACATCAGCGGTGTCTATCATGATGATGTAATCGAGTCAGAAACCATGCACTGGTGCTGTCACGCCCGCTTTATCCTGAGTGCTGCCCTGTCCGATGGC
>JAPLJA010000017.1 GCA_026388815.1 Pseudomonadota bacterium | reverse complement strand
AACCACAGAAATAGACGGGACAATCTTTGCTCTGGCAGCGCTCATCTCTGAATTGAACAGTTCAAAATGGTTTTTTGATTCAATTGCTCACCGCCACCTAAAAAATTTTCCTTAAAACTTGGTTTTTCAGCAGCCTGCTAGGACATGGAAAACTATATGAGGAGCTCTTTGAAGCGCGGCAGAGAGGAGACTATATTGAACTTGTGACTTTTGAGAAAAGCCAGGTCGAAGACTGGCTCAACAGGGCGACGGTTTTTGTGGCGGATGTTAAGTCTTTGATCCAGATTTGAATAGGCCAATTATAGAATAGGAGAAATCGGAGGGACAACCACCATATTCAATCATTCTTCCATGCTGAAGCTAAAATAGGGAATACATACTGATAAAATCTTCCTTGATCCCGGCCTAAGGCTCATTAAGTACGAGCAGCGCAACCTATAAATACACTGATACCGACGTGCAGAACCGCAAGACCTACTACTACAAGCTCGAAGACATCGACCTTAACGGAGTTTCAACATTACATGGCCCGGTATCAGCTACTCCCCGTGTAATTCACAATTTGAGGTAATGACCATTGACGATTTACCATTCACCATTCACGAATATGCGGGCCGGTGAGTGCAACACCGAGAAGAACAAACGTAAATCGTAAATCGTAAATCGGGAATCGTAAGTCGTAAATCGTATGGGAGAACCTATCGTAGGAACGACCATAAGACCGAAGGCCGGTCCTCCGGTAAATCCTATCGCAAGAGCGACCGCAAGGTCTTATGTAGGGGCGCCGCGTGCTGCGCCCTTGTAGGGGCGAACCTGCGTGTTCGCGCTAAGCAAAGAGCATGAAAAGAAATAGCGAGGTTTGCTGGCACATTAGATATGGTATAATTATAATAGATCTAACGATGGAAGGAGTTGTCAAATGAAGAAGGAAGAATTTTTGAACCGTATTACCGTTAATCCTGATGTGATGGTCGGGAAACCAACTATCAGGGGGTTGCGGATTACTGTTGATCAAATATTAAGAGCACTATCAGGAGGGGTAACCATTGATGCATTATTAGAAGATTATCCTGAACTCGAAAGAGAGGACGTTCAGGCAGCCCTTCTGTATGCCTCTGAACTGGTAAACGAAGAACAGGTCTTTGCTGTTCATTAACCTACTCTAAATGTTGTGAACAAGCTGAAATTTTTAGTCGATGCTGATGTCGGCAAAAAGGTAGAAAAGTGGATGGAAGGTAACGGGTATGATGTAAAATCTGTGAGAAGTATTAATCCGAAAGCGAAAGATTCTGAGATATTAAACCTGGCGGTTCATGAAGATCGTATGGTGATAACCATGGATAAGGATTTCGGGGAGCTTGTTTACAATTCAGGTAAAAAGCATTCCGGAGTATTAATTCTAAGGCTTGAGGATGCAACCGGTGACCAAAAAGTTCAGATTGGGGAAGAAAATATTGAATGAATACATTGATAAAATAGAACACAAGTTTTGTGTTTTTCAGGATGGCCGACTGAGAATAAGAGACTGAACCTCGCTTAAACGCCTTGCTTTTACCTTCCAACCTTATTAAAATGATCAATAATCTCTACCTTTTGTAGAGTGAAGCCGTTAAGAATTTTCAATAATCCAGAGAGGGACATAAGGAGCATTCCATGAACATGTACATGATTCTGGCACTTGCTATCTTTCTGAATGCCTTAGCCAATATCCTCATGAAGGTGGGGATGATGAGACAGGGGGAATCCGGTGGCAACCTTCTCCTCATGGCAAAAAAAGCACTGGTTAACCCTGTGCTCTTTGCCGGGGTCGTCAGTTTCGCTCTTGCCTTGGTTGCCTATAGTTATGTCCTCTCCAAGATCAATTTAAGCATAGCCTATCCTGTTATGACCAGTCTCGGGTATGTGATTGTGATCATTGCCTCGTGGATGTTTTTAAAGGAGCATATCACCTTTGTTCAGGTCATAGGGTTTGCCTTTATTATCACGGGAGTCTGGATGGTGGCACGGTGAAGGATAGCCTTCCTTTTTTACTCTTTCGAAGCCTCAGACCCAAGCAGTGGACAAAGAACGTGGCAATCTTTGCCGCTCTTGTCTTTTCCCAGCGTC
>JAPLJA010000177.1 GCA_026388815.1 Pseudomonadota bacterium | reverse complement strand
CTTGAGCTCGCCGGATTACCCGAAGCTTAAGGAGAAATCCCGTGAGTTGCTTTCGCGCGGTCATTGGAGCAAGTGGGTTATTGCCTTTACCAGCGCCCGCATGTGTGATGGCGGCACTGGTGCTACCTATGTCCTCTTAAGAAAAAATCCGGTGAAGAAGACAAAATCACCGTTCTAACCTTTTTGCATTCAAACGGAAGAATTTCTTGCCGTCGACGTTGATGCCCTGAAGAAGGCTACGGTCTCTTTCATGCCATCTTTGAGGGATACTGCGGGCTTAAATCCAAGCTCCCGCGCTGCCTTCTCCCAGGAAAGAACACTCCGCCTCGGTTCTCCTTTCATGGCTTTCCCACGAACCTCAGGCACCAGAGATTTTGTAAGTTCTTTGAGCACCCTGAATATTTCGTTGACCGTTGTCTCCTTACCAGTGGCGATATTATATTCGCCTGTCTTATCGCTCTTGAGGGCAAGAAGATTTGCCCTAGCGACATCACGCACGAAGATGTAGTCCCTCGTCTGCTCCCCATCCCCATTAATGACTGGCTGTTCACCCCGCAGCATCCTCTGGGTAAATATTGCCACAACCCCGGCTTCTCCGTGGGGATCCTGTCTCGGCCCATAAACGTTTGAGTACCGGAGTGAGATGTAATTCAGACCATATACCCTGTGGTAATAGAAGAGATATTTCTCCGCAGAAAATTTCGCAATGGCATAAGGGCTCAGCGGCCTGACAGGATGGCTTTCATTTGCCGGTATATACTCCAGCTCTCCGTAGAGCGCCCCTCCGGTTGAGGCAAAGATAAACTTTTTCACTCCATAACGGACACAGTTTTCAAGGAGGTTCACTGTCCCCTTGATGTTTACCTCCATGTCGAGGAGAGGATTCTTGACAGAGTAGGTCACCGAAATCTGCGCAGCATAGTGACTGACTACATCCGGTTTTTCGATCTTCATGATCTCTTCGATATCTGAACTGAGGATATCTGCTTTATAAAAGACAGCAACAGGGTTTACGTTCTCGATCTTCCCTGAGGATAAGTTATCAACAACGACCACGCTGTGGCCTTCCTGAATGAAGAGATCCACAACATGCGAGCCGATAAAGCCTGCACCACCTGTTACCAAAATCTTCATCTGCCTGACCTTTCTTTCTCCCAAAGACTTTTTAAGTCTCGCCGTCCATGAATAAGACCTAATATCACAACGCGAGATTTTTCGATGTAATAAATGAGGCGATATTCTCTTACTAAGAGCTCTCGGATATTTGTATGTGCGAATTCGGGAACTATACGTCCCCTTTTGGAAAACTCTCTTAGAGAACGGCTGGCATCACGAATTTCATGAACAAATGCTGCCGCATAAGAGGGTGAATCACGATTGATGTATTCGGCAAGTGTTTTAAGGTCGGCTGTAGCTTCGTAAGACCAAACTATTTTTCGAGCCATTTTGACATCATCTTCTCAACTTCTTCCTGAGTATAAACTCGCCCCTCTTCTGCGTCTTTCAGTCCGCGCTCAATCTTTTGAAGGACATAAAGATGATACTGGACATCCTCCAATGAACAATCCTCAGGGAGACGTTGAAGAAGATTGCTTACTTCC
Source organism: Pseudomonadota bacterium (assembly GCA_026388815.1). Taxonomy (GTDB): domain Bacteria; phylum Desulfobacterota; class WTBG01; order JAPLJA01; family JAPLJA01; genus JAPLJA01. The sequence goes on along the minus strand of JAPLJA010000177.1, from coordinate 19,131 downwards.
TGTTTAACTGTCTGCATTTTATCTACCTCATAAAATTTTGTTTAGAAACATTATACATCGACTTCACTTTAAATTCGACTATTATGTTTATTGCAATGGTCAGTTGAAATGAGCCGTTATTTGTAGTATTTTTAGCATAGACTTTAACAGAAAGATGAGGGCAGCAGCATATGGACAGGACTAAGTACCTGAGAAATATCCCCAAAGTGGACGAGGTCTTAGAGAATAAAGAGGTAAAACCGCTCCTCTCACGCTACCCCCGTTGGCTGGTGGTGGATGCCATTCAGAACATTCTCGAGACGTACCGTCTAAAAATCTTATCATCGGACACTTCAGCTTCAGCAGCGGAAAATACTCCACTTGACTTAAGCACTGCTCTCATTGAGGAAAGGATTGCCTCCTACTTAAAACCCCATCTCAGGAAGGTAATCAATGCCACCGGGGTAATCCTCCACACCAATCTCGGCAGATCACCCCTTTCCCGCGATGCCCTGTCCAACCTGAGAGAAGTAGCGTCATCCTATTCCAACCTCGAGTTCGATACCCTTCGGGGAGAAAGAGGAAACAGGCATGATCACCTGATCCCGCTCCTTACAAAATTGACCGGGGCAGAATATGGCCTGATTGTAAATAATAACGCTGCAGCAGTGTTTCTCGCCTTGCACACGCTCGCCTCCGGGAGGGAAGTTGTAATCTCCCGGGGTGAACTGATCGAGATCGGAGGGTCGTTCAGGATACCTGACGTGATGAAAGCAAGCGGTGCAAAACTGGTCGAGGTGGGAACGACCAACAAGACGTATCTGGAAGATTACCAGAGGGTAATGAGCGAACATACCGCCTTGATCCTGAAGGTCCACACCAGTAATTACCGTATTCTTGGATTTACTGCAGAGGTCACTCTGTCTGAACTGGTTGCCCTCGGCAAGCCGCAAAACATACCGCTCATGAATGATCTGGGAAGCGGCAGTTTCTTTGATCTGTCCCGCTATGGGCTGACGAAAGAGCCGACGGTCAGAGATGCCATCCAGAGCGGAGCAGACGTCGTTACCTTCAGCGGGGATAAACTCCTGGGAGGACCGCAGGCAGGCATTATCCTGGGGAGAAAAGATCTCCTAACAGCAATGGAAAAGAATCCCTTGATGCGGGCGTTGCGGGTTGATAAACTTACCTTGTCCGCCCTCGAGTCAACCCTGATTGCCTGTCTCGATGAGAACAGGGCAAGGGATGCAATACCGACGTTGAGGATGCTTTCCTTGCAGGCAGAAGAGATTGAAAAGATGGCTTTCTCACTCGCAGACCTCATCAGGAAAGATCTGTCATCTTTTCTTCAGATAGAGGTGAAGAGGTCTTCTTCCCAGGTAGGGGGAGGAGCGCTTCCTTTGGAAGACCTGCCCACCTGGGTAGTTGCCATTACACCCTTAACCATGAGCGTTAACCAGCTTGAGCAGAAGATGAGGGAATCTGACCCACCGGTCATCGCACGGATCAGCAATGATCAAATCCTTATTGATCCGAGGACTCTTGACGAAGGGGAGGTAAATCTGGTATTAGATGGTCTAAGGAATATATGCCATGGTTAATACTTCTGTTTTAGTCCTCAATAGGTCATTCTTCCCGATTCACATCACTTCTCTAAAGAGGGCGTTCTGCCTCCTCTACCAGGGCTTTGCCCATGCAGTTGACGCCCAGTTTCGCACTTTTGATTTTGACAGCTGGAGCCAACTCTCCATAGAACAGCGTGATGAAACTATCGGTCTTGTCAATCGCATGATCAAGGTGCCGCGGGTGATACTCCTCCTTGGATACGACCGCATTCCAAAAGGAAGGGTCAGGTTCACCAGGGCAAATATTTTCTTCCGTGACCGTAATACCTGCCAGTACTGCGGCGAAATATTTTCCAAGAGCGATCTGAGCATTGACCACGTTGTCCCGCGCTCTCACGGAGGAACCAGCACCTGGGAAAATGTGGTGTGCAGCTGCTTCACCTGCAATAAGCAGAAGGGAGGCAGAACCCCCAGAGAGGCAAGCATGAAGCTCATTAACCATCCACGCAGGCCTCACTGGACGCCTTTCTTCCGTCTGACCCTTGAAGACTTGCACCGGAGAGAATGGCTTCCTTTCCTCAATATCGTAGATATCTCTTACTGGAATACAGAACTGCTTGAAAAGTGATGGGAGCCTTCAGCTATCAGAAAAGAAGCTCTCAGCGATCAGCTGTTTAAATAAATTCAAGCTGAACGCTGAAAGCTGACCGCTAAAATACATGCCTCAGGTGTATCAGTTTCTCGTCGGCAAAGAGGCGGTTGCAAAAAGACTGGATGCTTACCTTGCCGAGAACATGCCATCACTCTCCCGCTCACAGGTAAAAAAAATCATCGAAGGTGGGTTTGTAACGGTTAATAACTGTGCTCCCAAAGTAGCGCAGAAACTGAAAGAGAACGACACCGTTCAAGTCAGCCTCCCTGCACCAAAACCATTAGAAACCAAACCAGAAAACATTCCTCTCAATGTTCTCCATGAAGATGAAGACATCATTGTCATTAATAAACCGGCAGGGATGGTGGTGCATCCGGCACCCGGGAACTATGCAGGCACTCTGGTCAATGCCCTCCTCTACCACTGTCCATCGCTTACAGGGATCGGAGGGGTTATCCGTCCCGGTATTGTGCACAGGCTGGACAAGGGAACCTCAGGCACTCTGGTTGTTGCAAAAAACGATCTCTCTCACCAGACCCTTTCTTCGCAATTCAAGAAACATACTATCTTCCGTCTCTACCACTGCCTGGTGTACGGAACAATGGAAAGCGATCAGGGTATCGTAGCACTCCCGATCGGACGGGATATAAGCCACCGGAAAAAGATGTCTGTCCGCACAAAAAAAGGGAGGGAATCAGTTACCAACTGGAAGATGTTGAAAGGCTACCGTGATTTTTCCTGGCTGGAGATCAAGCCTGAAACCGGGAGAACACACCAGATACGGGTACACCTTTCAGGTATCGGCCATCCCGTTGTGGGCGACCCGGTCTATGGCGGCGTGAGCAGGCTTGCCAACCTGAAAGATAAATCACTTATGGAGAGCATTAAAAAACTGAACCGCCCCATCCTCCATGCCTCTGTCCTGGGATTTCACCATCCGAGGACAAAAGAGTATCTGGAATTCACAGCCCCATTACCAACGGAGATTCAGGAGATACTGGATATTATACAATGAGCTATCAGCTTTCAGCCTTCAGCGGTCAGCTTTCAGCTATCAGCTATCAGCTATCAGCCATCAGCCATATACTAACCCCTAATCCCCAACCCCTAATCCCTGCATTACATTCCGCAATCCGCACTCCGCATTCCGCATTCCAAAATAATGGGAGCAATGTATGCTGATTGGGTTAACGGGAGGAATAGGTAGTGGAAAAAGTGTGGTGGCTGAGATGCTCAAGAACTTGGGTGCCCATATCATTGATGCCGACCAGATCAGTCGCGATGTCATGGTGCCTGAGTCAGAGGCATATAAGAAAGTGGTAAACACCTTCGGAAAGGAAATACTGCAAGATGACCGGAGCATAGATAGGAAAAAACTGGGAGACCTGGTCTTTGGAGACCCGGAGAAAATTGCCAAGCTCAATGAATGTACTCACCCTGCAATCTTCGCGGAAATTGACAGAAGGGTTGAAGAAATCAGGCGGAATAACCCAGATGCGATAATCATCATTGACGCAGCCCTTCTCGTCGAAACTGCTGCTCATGAGAGGTTTGACAAACTGATCGTGGTATCTGCAGATGAAGAAACACAACTCAAACGGTTGAAAGAAAGGGATGGATTCGCAGAAGAAGAGGCACAGAAAAGGATTTCATCCCAGATGCCCCTGAAGGAAAAAGTCAAATATGCAGACTTTGTGATCCACAATGATAAGGGATTAGAGGATACACGCAGGCAGGTAGCAGAGATATACAAAAAGCTATCAGCTTTCAGCTATTAGCTTTCAGCTATCTTTAAGCTGTCAGCTAACAGCTATCAGCTTTCAGCTATCTTTAAGCTGTCAGCTCACAGCTATTAGCTTTCAGCTATCTTTAAGCTGTCAGCTCACAGCTATCAGCTTTCAGCGTTAATTATGCTATGAGATTGCCACGCTCCCGTTGGTCGCTCGCAATGACAATGTAATAGTATTTAATGCGTTTGTATTAATTGGGAATCACTTGCATTTTACCCGATACTTCTTCACCATCATGTCCGGCACATAGGAGGACTTGGCGATTCGGAGTTCCATCTTGCCCAGGTCCTGCTCGAAGTTCATCCATTGATAGTTCTTTGGAAGGATGTTAGCGAAGGTGTTGTACATATACTGGTAGAGTCCTTTAAACTTCTTCTTCCCCTTTGCAAAGTGGAGGGCGAAGGTCTCATCATTCATTTCTTCTCCGATGATGAACCCCCCTGGCTCTTTGTTCACATAGTAGATCCCGCCACAGATGATCAGGTCATCGTACAGTTTCAAGGCCTCCTGGCAGGGGTAGTAATCTGTCTCCTCGCGTGATTCACCCATATCCTCTTGCCACTGCTCAAGGATGGCATATGCATCTTCCATACGCGTTTCAATGAGAGGATAAGCGTCATGTTCATAGAGAGACATGAATTGATTCAGGAGGTTTTTCTTTTTATGCAGCTTATTCCCTTTGAAGGTACACATTTTTTCTACGGTATAGAGATAATCTGTATCATTCTCGTTGTAGAAATATGCAAATTCTCCGTTCGTGAAGACGCTCAGCCATTCCTCAGACACAGGGAAGAAAAAATCAGCATTCTTCATCATCCCTTTGAGGTAGGCAACATCAGCGTTCCTGACATCGAAGGCAGGCATAAGATAGGTACTGCCGTCGTACGTTTTTCCCCGGATGAAGATCTCTTCATCGAAGACCACCTCGTAATCATGATTTTTCCTGAAAAGATAGAGGTTGGCAAAGCTGTACTCCGATACCGGGGTGTCAATCTTCTTCAACCGCTCATAGAGGAGTTCTTTGTGGTCAAAAGTTAGCTTTTCAATGCGCATGGTTTATTCCTTGAGGGTTCAAGGGGTCAGGTGTCTTATTTAATTAATTATATTATCGAGTTCACTCGAACCCTAGAACCCTCGAATCCTTTAACCCTTCTTTTCAAGAAGTTCCTTCACCTCTTTCGTGCTCATCACCTCGCCAAATCCCGTTGCGATCACCTTCAAGGTTGCTTCATGTCCTGCAGGATCAAACGTTGCCGTTGCATCATTAACGAAGATCACTTCATATCCGTAAGCTACGGCTTCACGGGTGGTGGTTTCCACACAAAAGTTAGTCGCCACACCGGTCATGACCAGGGTCTTAATACCGAGATTGCGGAGGACTCGGTCAAGGGAGGTCTGGAAGAACCCTCCGTATGCCTTTTTCACCACCAGATGATCGGTCTTCTCTGGTTTCAGCTCCTCGATTATCCGGGCGCCCCAGCTCCCTTCAACTAGGGCACCTGCTTCCTTAGCTTTATCGCGCATCTTTTTAAGTGGAAGGGCTACATCAGAGTAATCCGGCGCCCAGGCAGTATAGATATAGATAACATCTTTTCCCTTGTTCCTGAAGAACTCTGACAGTAAATTGATATTCGGGATAGGATCTCTTAATCGTTTTAATGCATGCTTCGGCACCCCTACCCCTTCTGAGTATTTCAACACGAATCCATTGTCGTGAATAAAATCGTTCTGCATGTCAACGATGATGAGCGCAACTTTTTCTGTATCCATCGTAATCCTCTTTTCACCTGTTCAATAAAAATGTTACCTGCTGATATTTTATATTACAAACCAGGATCGTTACTTGACCGGTAAATAATTGATCCCGTAGAGATTTTCTTTTGGGTTTGATGCGATACTGCAAGGATTAACCATCCTACAAGATAAATAACTGCACTTATAAACAACGCCATGCGAAAACCTACAGAGGTGGTGATCAGCATGCAAACAATTGTTCCCATGACAGTGGCACACGCGTTAATTCCCCATGCCCAAGGGTTCAACTCAGGTCGGTATTGGTCTACAAATCGTAAACCTGCGGGAAAAGGCATCCCCATCAGCAAACCCAGTGGCGCGACCATTAATGCCACTGCTAAACCTCTCTGAAAAAGTGATAAATCCATAAACTTTGCTATGATGGGGTCAAGGAGTAATGACTCGGCTATAATAGCGGCAACGAGCAGAGGTATTGCGATCGCCAAGAGTCGGAAGGGACGTCTTGACCAGTTTCGCGATAAAAAGCTACCGATGCCAGACGAGAGCAGAATCGTAAACAGAGTAATAGACATTGAATAGGCCGGACCACCAAGAAACACCATGAACTTCTGTAACAGTGTGATCTCAACCACAATGAATCCCAAACCCAGCGAAGCAAAATACATAAAGATGCCTACCCGACCCCCAGTCTTTGCAGCTGCCGTCTTTCGGCGGTACAATGGATAAAGGATAAGTATCCCGCTGAGAATCATAACCTGAGAAAAACTTACTAAGAGAATCAACTCTGCCAGAGATGCTCTGATACCATTCTTCTTTACGAATAAATTATGCCAGCGTTGGAACTGAAAGAAGAAGGGCTTGTCGTCGGTGGCAGGATTGATATTAAGTGGATACTGTACAATAAATCGTGCACGTTCCTCCGGGGTTGAACGGATAAGAGTTTCTAATTCACCCATTCGATGTGTGTACGGATCATAGATTACTTCAAATCCCAGCGATTTCGTCCAGTTCGTCAATAGTTCAACCTCCGCTCGTGTGAATGGTGTGCGCTTTATCATCGTTTGCGCCCAGGGCATTGAGGCATTTTGTCCCCACCCATTCAGGATTACCAGATGCTCGAACGGATGTTTGGCATTTACACGTTCCAGCGCCTCAAGACTTGTGGCAGCCAGCTTCAGCGTTTCACTCGGTGGGTTAAGAAATGGCCGTGAAAAGTTTACGATGCCACCTTCTTTGAGATGAGCCAGATACTGGTCGAACGCTTCACGAGTATAGATGAAATTCTCAGTAAGTGCATGGGCACCAGTGTAGACTGCGGACCAGGTATCAACGCCACTGAGCTGTATCACATCGAACGTGCGCTTATCACGACCGAGAAAGTGCCGGCCTTCCGAAACGACCAGTTCAACATCATTGCGCTGACCAATCCCCCCGGCAAAGTCCCGGTATCGATCTTTTACCAGATAGATCATGTTGGGATTGACATCAACACCTACCACATACCTGGCTTTGTAGTATAGAGCGGTCAAAATATCGGCACCGCCTCCACATCCAATAACTAACGAATTGGCATTTGGTTTGACCACGTAAGGGGCTCCTTGCAGGTAATATCCTAAAGCCGGGGTTTCTTGTGGTGTGGGAGTCGGTTGGATGATGCCTGTTAAGTTAGATGCATCCTGATATATCACACGAATTTTCTGGGGTTCTCCTTTGTACTCAGGAGATAGTGCACCACCGAATGAGAAGTATCCTTCCATCGGTCGCGTGACGTCCAGCCGAGTAATGACATGCCATTTGATGAACTCAACAAGATGTTCCATGCGAAACATGTGTTTATCCGGGGGTGCATAGAGGGGCAAACATTCGGTGCGGGCGATCAATACTGTCAATACCAGTGTGAGTGCAGATCCTATCAGATAATGCCTGCGCTTGCGGGCAGATGAAATGGCTGCGACCATCATGGCTACCATTGCAATAAAAAAGCACGTGGCGACGCCACCAAGCTGGTTGATGAGTATGAGTACCAGGAGAGAGCCAGTCGCTGCCCCTGCAAGATCGGCAAAATATACCCTGTTGATAGCGCTGCCGGCATTACTAATGATGTATCCAATGCATGTTCCCCCGAAAAAGAAGGGAGCACCAGTTATAACCACAATGATCATGAAGGACACCAGGTTGCTGTAGTCTTTGTAGAGATACATATCCAGCGGGTAGAAATGGACCCGGGGTATGAATACAACCGCTGCGATTATGGTTACACCCATCATCCCCGCATTTTTTGCCAGAAACTCATCAGCCGCAGGAGCGGTATCGTCTGTTTTTCTTGTTGTTAAATAGCTGCCAGCTGCCCCGAAACCTAACATGGCTATGCTTATTACCAGATACGTAAAGTGATGGAAGGTAATGAATGAAAAGATGCGGGTCAATGCCACTTCAAGGGCCAGCAAAGACATGGCAAGTAAAAATACTCGGAATGAGCGAGTTGGTGGGTTAGCTGACATACTTCAGATATTTTTCTCGAGTTAGATCAATCCGTAGGCACAAAGAAAAATATTTCATCTGTTGAAAAGAACAAAATAGGGTAAGAAAACTTAGATGTCAAGAAAAACGATATAAAGACCCTTTCCTGATTGACACCTGCGTTCTTTTATCAGTATACTTTCGCTATCAGAAACTCATTTTCATGGTATTCATTCCGTCAGTGCATGAGCAAAGGTAAGAGTTATAAAACAATTAACCTTACATGAGAGAGGTGAGTGTGAAAAAATATATCTTATTTTCCCTGAGCGTATTGCTGCTTATCGTGCTTGCCGGACCTGTCCGTGCATTTGCCATTGAAATCTCAGCAGACGTGGTAAAAACCGGCGGAAGCGAACAGGCACACCTAAGCAAGACGTACATTAAAGGAGACAAATACCGCATGGAGATGCCTGGCCAGCATCAGTATACCATTTTCCGGCAGGACAAAAATGTCATCTGGATCGTAATGCCTGATTCACAGTCCTTCATGGAGATGCCCTATGACCCAAATCAAAAGCCCAGGGTCGTAGGGAAATTTAAAGGTGAAATGAGCAGGAAACTTGTCGGTGCAGAAAGCATAGATGGCCATCCCACTCAAAAATACGAGGTCACCCTCAAAGAAGGTATAAAGACAGAAATTTTCTATGAGTGGACAGCAACTGATATCAACTTTCCTATAAAAAAGGCTGCCATAGATGGAAGCTGGAGTGAGGAATATAAGAATATACAGTATTCCGTTTCTGATAACCTCTTTGAAATACCTGCCGGCTTTAAGAAAATCTCAATCCCTGCCATACGATAAGGAGAGAATGATGAACAGAGATGAGCTGCTCCGTACCTTAAAGGAAGACCTCAAGGTTAAAAAAGAGATTCTCGCAGTCAAGGCAATGGAGGAAGTCCCGAAAGGCATCCCACCCTATGAGGGTCAGGCCACGCCGGGCATGTGCGCCCTGGTGGGAGAAATCCTGAAGGACGGGTCTGTATGGTATGTAAGCAAAGAAAATTTCGGGTGCTTTGAGGCCTTGACTGCAACCGGTACCTGCGAAAACCTTCCCTGGCCTGAATACGTCAAGTTCATGCAGGATGAAAATGAACTCTACCCCATGCACAAGGATGCGGCTACTGTCGAGCAGTACTACACCAAAGTAAATGCCTTCTTCAAGCACCCGAAGGTTGAAGGCACAGGTATTGTCGTTGGACCGCTTGTAAAGGTAGACGAACCTGACCTGGTCATGCTGTTTGTCACTCCCCACCAGGCTGACATCCTGAACCGTGTCCGCGGTTACTTTGGTGATTTCACGAGGGGCTTTGGAGGATTGGGAGGCTGCATCTTCACCATGAGATATTCTTTCATGACCAAGGACCCCACCTTCTCACTGAGCGATACTGCCTGGAGGATGTTTTCCGGATTGAACTACGATGAGCTGACGTATACATTCCCCTATCAGAAATTACTTGCGATAGCAGAGCGGATCAAACCCACAGCCGAATACGTAGACGGTTTTTTGACCATGTTTAAAACCGAATAGTCTTTTAAAACAAAGAGGAGAACCATGACAAGGCTGTCTGATGACTTTCTTTCATACTTCTATTACGGCGTCAGGGAAGATTACCTGGAACGAATAAAAGGAGAAAAAGCACCCCTTTCAGAAGTATTCCTGGGCCTCACCCGGAACAATCCGGCTCTCCTTACCTCAGATAAGGATGGCAGACCGAACGGTTCTATTAAAAGCGTGGGTTTCATCATAAGGGAAAATTTCCTGGAAGAGGCCATTAAGGATTACGACCAATTCCTTGCCTGGCGATTGGAACAGATAAGAGGAAAAATGGGGAAAGACTATGAAGGGTCGGGCTGGCTCTATTCCCCTCACCCCGATTTTATCGTCCCCGGCCTCAAGCAATCGCTCAAGCACCAGTACCTTCCCAGGGAAGAAGCTGAAAAGAAAATAGACTTTGAAAAGCTCGGTACCCTTGAAGGGTTTTTCAAAAAGACCTGGGAGAATGTTCAGACAAATAAAAAAGTCGCCATTGTTTATTACTATCCACCGGGCACCCACTTCCAGGTAAACTGCACCGTTGAGATACAGAAGTCAGGGCTCATCCGGGATTTTATCAACCGTTCTGCCTGTGTGGCCCACGGCGAGAATCCTGTCAAATGGGCAAAGCGGCCTGCTTACATTTTCCATGTCGAGGAGGTTATTGACAAGAGTATATACCCCGAATATACCAGGGATAAATGAAGAAAAGGGCTGCCTTATCCATTCATTATTCCCTTTTAAAAATTTATTTCGCCCAGGAAAGGAATAAAAACTTACCGCGCTAAGCGCGGCCTTCGGTCTTATCTACCGGCCTCCGGCGGGCCTTCGGTCTTATGGAGCCACCGAGGGGATTCGAACCCTTGACCTGTCGATTACGAATCGACTGCTCTACCAGCTGAGCTACGGTGGCTCTTGATTCATGCCCTTGTAATCTTCTCCTGACTTGGGTATGCTCTGATGAAATTATCAGGGCTGACCAATGAGCCTGGCAAATAAGAAGGGCTGTGTAAAACTGGAAAATAATCTATCCTATCGAACAAATTTCATCAAGAGAAATTTCATCGTCTGGACAGTCCTGCTCTCTGTCACCGTGCTCTTCTGGTGGGAAATAATCTTCAGGATAAAGTGCTCTTCTTTTCCGATATTGCCCTCCAGTACTACCCCTGGAAGCAGTTTCTTGTCGAACAGTTCAAGAGTTTCTCACTCCCCTTATGGTGCCCGAACATATTCTGCGGATTCCCTCTCCTCGCAGAAGGGCAGACAGGGACTTTTTACCCCCTGAACGTCATTTTTCTCCTGCTCCCTTTTCCTTCTGCCTTCAACTGCTATGTCATGATCCACTTCTTTCTGATGGGAATCTTTACCTACGCTTACTGCCGCCTCATCGGCCTTTCCCTGTACCCATCGCTCATCGCCGGCATCACCTGCAGCTACTCCGGGTTCATGACGGTACATACCGTGCACGTGAGCATGATCACCTGCGCTGCGTACCTCCCCCTCGGCTTTTATCTCATTGAAAAAGCCTCATTCCGTGATCCCCTGTATTATCTCCTCTGCCTTGCCTTTGTTATCTGCATCCAGTCCTTTGCCGGGCATCCCCAGATCCTGGCAATATCGCTCATAGCCTATTTCTCTTACTATCTGTTCAGGGCAACCACGAAGGACGCCGCCCCCTTCCCGAACAGATGGCTTACATGTGCCCTGTTTATCCTTCCTGTAGCTTTCGGCTTAACCATGGCCTTCATCCAGCTTCTCCCCACCTATGAACTGAGCTTCTCAACCGGCCGGAGCGAGATCTCCCGTGAATTCATGATTTCATACTCGCTTCCGCCCTGGCACGTCATAACCTACCTGTTTCCGGACTTCTTCGGTTGGCAAAGTCCCTACCAGCCGGGGAACTTCTGGGAGACCGGGGGTAACTATTTGGAGTTTACCTGTTATGCCGGTATAGCAGGCCTCATCCTCACGCTGTTCAGTTTCGGCTTTTCCCGGAGAAGACGGGAGGTCATCTTCTTCTTTATGCTCTTTTTTACCGCCCTGATCCTCGCTCTCGGAAAGTTCACTCCCGTCTATGGCTGGCTCACCTCTCTCATCCCCTTTTATAAATTCAGGTGCCCTTCCCGCTTCCTCCTCCTCTCCACATTCGCTTTTTCCATCCTTGCTGGATTCGGGGCTGAGAACCTTATCAACCGGGATACAGAGAGGGCAAAACGGTTTGTTGCCTGTTGCCAGGTCTTTCTCTTCGCAACACTTCTTGGTTGTCTCATCCTCCACCTGCTCTTTCATTGGTCAGTCATGGAACATGCAATCCAGCCTTTTATCCTCAAGTTCACCGGATGGATGCAGCCACTTTCTCATGCTGCGAGCAACACTTCCTACTCTGCTATTGTTGAAAATAAACTGGTACATCTGAAAGAAACCCTTGACCTCAGGTCAACCACCCTTCTTAAACCTCTTCTTCTCCTCTCTATCCTGACTCTTCTTTTGACGCTCTATGCCCGGAGCAAACTTCCAAAGCTCCTTTTTAAAGTGATGCTCCTTCTCTTCATAGTGGGGGACCTTTTCATCTTCAGCTGGAGATACAATCATGGAGAAAGCGTGCCTGAGGTGTTAAAGCCGCCCGGTGTGCTCCAGTCTTTCAAGCACGACAGCCGTCTCTTTCGGACTTTCACCCTCTACGGCAGTGGCGAGTTAGCCGTGCAGAAGGCAACCCTCCTCCCGAACCTGAATATCCTCTGGGGAATTGATTCTATCTGGGGATACTCGCCTCTCGAATTTAAGCGACACTCGGAAATTATGAAAGCACTTCCTCCCGTACTTCTGAACATGATGAACATGAGGTATGTGCTGAGTGTTCCTGGGGAAGATAGCTTTGGGATGAAAGAGGTGCGTCGGGACAAACACTCAGTTCTCTTTGAACTCGCCGATTACCTTCCCCGTGCTTTCCTGGTAAACAACTACAGGGTTCTCAATCCTGAAACAATGAAGAATGAGATGTTGCATGGGAGAGTTGATTTCTCCCGGATTGCTCTCCTGGAAAAGGATCCGAATATCCGGCTGATCGGAGGAGTAACTCAGGGAAAGATAGCTTTTCAGGACTATCGGGATGAAAACATAGTCATGCACGTATCTTCTGAATCCGATGCCCTGCTCATTCTCAGTGACTCTTATTACCCCGGTTGGCATGCATGGATCGATGGTAAAGAGACAGAGATCTATCGTGCCAATTATCTTTTCAGAGGAATTGTAGTAACGAAAGGGGAACACCTCATTACATTTTCCTATCAACCTGCCATCTTAAAAACCGGACTGATAGTAAGCCTTCTTTCTTTTTCCATCTGGGCTATTGGCCTCCTCATAACATTTCTGTATCGCAAACGCTCTAAAATGTTCTTGACAAAGAGTGAGTCCTATACAGTATAGGATAAGATTAAATATGTCATACGATCAGGATCTCGTTCATACAGAACTTGTCAAGGCTACTGGTAAAGATAGAGTATTCACAGACGAGGCCGCCCTCAGGAAATATTCCCAGGATCAGAGCTTCACTCCTCTCTGCCTCCCTCAGTTCCTTGTCATGCCCGTGACCCGGGAAGAGATTCAGAAAGTCGTGCGCATCGCCAACCGCCACCTCATACCGATTGTACCTTACAGCTCCGGCAAAAATATGTTCGGTGCCGCTGTCCCGGCCCGGGGCGGGATCGTACTCAGCCTGGAGAAGATGAAAAAGGTTTTGAAGGTAAATACCCAGGAATGGAATGCGATCGTTGAGGCAGGGGTAACCTACCGGGAACTCCAGGACGAGCTGGATAAGGTTGGGTTCCGTGTTGCCACCCCATTCTTTGCTTTCCCTTCGGCTTCTGTTGTTTCAACCATCATCCAGAGAAACCACCCGAGCACAGCCACTGATTTCAACTACGGTAACGAGTTGATCTTTGGCTATGAACTGGTGCTCCCTGACGGGACGTATTTCAATGTGGGGAAACAGGCGGCAGGCGGCCCCGGCCGCTATGTAGGTCAGCCAACCGGTCCTGGCCTCAACTTCTGGAGGCTCTTTCAGGGTGCCTGCGGTACGCTGGGGATCATTACTAGCATGGCCTTGAAGATCATGAAAAAAGCAAGTGTCCGTAAGGTACATTTCTTCGGCTGTAAAGACAGCGGCGAGGCAATAGCCGTAATCCGGGCAACCCAGAGAAAAGAGCTCGGCCTGGAATGCTTTGCACTGAATGCGTTTAACCTGGCCTCTCTCCTCCTCTCAGATACACCTGAAGAGAAGGAGAAACTGAAGGCTGGCACCTACGTCGGTATCAACGGCGCAGGCAAATGGAATACCTCGCAGCGGAAAGAATTTAAAGACCTCCTTAAAAAACTTCCCCCCTGGACAGTGATCATCATCTCGGAGGGATTTGACCGGAGAGCAGAGGAGAAGATTGCCTACGAAGAGGAGGACCTGCGGGATGCGAGTGTCAGGGAGGCTGGCATCTCTCCTGAAAAGACCGTCGGGGGATTGAACGGTCTGGCTGAGATAATCCTCGCTGATACCCTGAAACCACAACAGATGCAGAAGCGATACGGCTTCAAGGGGACAATCCACCCCCTCAGTTTTTATTCTCCAAATACCCGGGTCGCCAAATTTGATGCAATCATCAGGGAGTCTTCACGGAACAGTCACTATCCTGAAAAGGAGATCGGCGGCTTTCTTCTGCCCATTGAGCGGGGACGGGCGATCTTCTGCCAGTTTGATCTCCATTGTGATCCTGATGATACCAGCGGCAGAGCCCATTTTCAGGAATTTTACCGGTCATTAAGTGAGAGCCTTATTTCTGGAGGGGCTTTCTTTGACCCGCCCTGCGGAATCTGGGCAGAGATGATGTACCGGAAAGCTGGAACCTATACAGAGTACCTGAAGAAGTTAAAGAAAGAGCTGGATCCCCAGGGAATCATGAACCCGGGGAAGTTGTGCTTTTGAAAAACAGGGTCAAAGGGGCATGTGAATAGGAGAGAGGGAATTCAGAATACAGAAGTCAGAATCCAGAATAAAAATATATTCTGACTCCTGTCTCCTGACTCCTGAATTCTTTATTCTTCATTTCTCGAACCCTACGGAGAGAAAGACCTCTTGCTCGAACTGGAAAAGGAATTAGAAGAGTTTAAACGGCAGGCCTGGAACTGCTTCCGCTGCAGCATGTGCAAGCATGTCTATCCCTGGCACCTCAAGAGTGAAGAGTTCTATCAGATCTGCCCGAGTGGTGCCAGGCGGAAGTTCGATGCCTACTATTCACAGGGACGGATGGACATTATCCGTGCCTACCTTGAAGGTGACCTGAAGGATTCACCTCAGCTCCTCGATATTATCTACCAGTGTACCTCCTGCGGTGCCTGCGAATACATCTGCTCACGCATCAACAATCGCTTTCCCCGGAGGAATATCGAGGCATTCCGTGCAAAACTTGTCCAGGACGGCAAGGGCCCTCTTCCTGAGCATAAACCCATTGTTGACAGTATCAGAAATTACAACAACCCCTGGATGCAGCCAAGAAGCCGGAGAAATACCTGGGCCAAGAAGCTCAAGATCAAGGACCTGAGCAAGGAAAAGGCAGAGGTTGCCTACTTCGTGGGGTGCACCTATTCTTTTCAGCACGAGATAAAAAAGGTTGCCTCTCATACCGCATCAATCCTTCAAAAGTGCGGAGTGGATTTCGGCATTCTGGGAACGGCGGAAGAATGCTGCGGCAGTCCGCTCCTCCGCATAGGGGTAAGAGACCTTTTCATTGAGCGGGCAGAGAACAACATCAGGGCTCTGGAGAAGAGCGGTGTAACAAGAGTCATCACCTCCTGCGCTGGATGCTACAGCACACTGAAAAGGGACTATGAGAGGGTAACCAAACTTCCTTTCGAGGTGCTCCATGCAGTAGAGTACCTTGACCGGATGATCAGCGAAGGGAAGATTACGTTTAAAAAAGAGATAAAGAAAAAGGTAACCTACCACGACCCTTGCCATCTGGGACGTTGCAGCCGGGCTTCCGTGCCAACTGTTGCAGATGATGGAGTATATGACCCGCCAAGACGGATTTTACAAAGTATCCCGGGCATTGAGTTGATCGAAATGGACCGGATAAGAGACAGCTCATGGTGCTGCGGAGCAGGGGGCGGAGTACGGTCTGCCTACCCTGAGTTTGCCCAGTGGGTAGCAAAGGAGAGGATACGGGAAGCCGAAAAGACAGGCGCCGATTTCATGGTAACAGCCTGTCCCTGGTGTGAATCCAATCTGGGAGATACCCTGGAGGCAGAGGGGAATCCGATGAAGATGGTTGATATATTGGATTTGGTGGTGGAGGCAATCTGAAAATGCGTGATGGGGAGATAGGGAGATGAGGAGACGCTGAGACAAGAAGATCACCGCGTCCCCGTGTCACGCCATCACCGCGTCACTTACGAAATGAGCAGGCGATAGAGATGAAAATGGAAGATAACCACGATTCCCTTCTGAAGGAACTCCAAGCCATCGTGGGTGAGGAGTGGGTATCAGATGACCAGGCGATCCTCGAGAGCTACGGCAAGGACCCTGGCTTCAATACCGTACTCCGGAAACACCAAAAGGATCCCAACATGCTCCCCGAACTGGTCATCCTCCCTGAGACCACGGAAGAGATCCGTGCAATCATCCTGAAGGCGAAGGAATATGGGAGGTGTGTTATCCCCATCGGGACCGGCAATAATCAGACCGGCTTCTGCATACCCACCCGTCCGAAGACAATCAGCGTTGATACCAAGAGGATGGATAAACTCCTGGACATCGATGAGGCGAACATGACCGCCACTATCCAGCCCGGGGTAAGTTATGCCCGGCTGCAGCAGGAAACCATGAAGAGAGGTTTCTGGAATGGAGGCACACCACTTGCCCCTTCCAATCATCACATCATATCACAGATTCACGCCTTCTATGGGCTCTGGCAAAGCGCCCTGAAATATTCTGCAGGCATCCGTTCCATCGTGAACCTCAAAGGTGTTACCCCTGAAGGGGATATCCTGGAGACAGGATCAGCCTCCATCCCAAAATCAGGGAACTTCTGGTGGTACGGGCCAGGCCCTGACCTGAAAGGACTCCTTGAATCAGCCACGATCGGTAGCCTCTGGTTTATCACTGAGGCAACCCTCAAGCTGTACCCCTGGGCTGGAGGAGACTGGCCAAATGAAGAGATTATTGACCGTCCTCCCCTTCCAGCCAATCACCGGATCTACTTTGTAGAGTTCAAGGAGTGGGAGGATATGTACCAGTTCTTCTACGAGGTATCTCACAATGGAATTGGCTCTCATATGAATCTCTGCAATGATACGTTCAACTCCTTCAACACCCAGCCTACCTTTGAAGAGAGCGAGAAAAAATTCAGGGAAGGGTACTTCCCCAAGTTATTAGTTTATGTGATTCTTGCTGGCATATCCTCCAACAAACAGCTTGATTTTGAAGAACGGGTACTCATGGATATCATCAAGGATACCAACGGCATCCTGAGGACAGATGAGCTCAAGGAAATCCTGTCCACCTGGCATGGAGATGCCTTCCGTTCTGCCACCTCGATGCGCATGGGGAGACGTGGTTCCTATCACCTGGTGAAGATGAGCGAGCTGCCATTGAACTGCGTTGAGATGGTGTATAAGGATCACATGAGCTTGGTTGAAGGCACCGAGCATTACATGATGGATGACGAAATACCCTGGGTATACATCCACGATCGGGGATACTGGTCATTGAATGAGACTGACTCCTACTTTGACCAGAATGACCCCAAGGAATGTGAAAGGTCGATGAAAAGGGTAACCACTGGTCTCTTCCGCATGGTGAGCGATGACAATAACCGCACCGGCTGGTATCTCTGTGGCCTTGAGCCTTTAACTACCCTCTATGGCCCGAAGATAGGACCAGACTTTCACCTCATGCTGAAGAAAATCAAGAAGGTCTTCGATCCTACTGACACGATGAATCCCGGGAAACTCGTCAATATATAAAGCAGGGTTCAAGGGGTTATGTGATTGCGGAATGCGGATTGCCGAATGCGGAATAAAATTAATGAACAGTCGTTAGTGAAAAGCACAAAGAGAATTATGGAATCAGGAGCCGGAATCCAGTCCGCCAAAGGCGGATTCTTCTGAATTCTGACTTCTGGATTCTGTATTCGTAATTTATGAGAATTCTTCTCATCCAATCTTATGCACCGGTACTTGCCCCCATTTTCCCTCTCGGCCTTGCCAGTCTGAAGGCAGCCCTTTCCCCTGATCACCAGGTAGAGATTTTCGATCCTAACATTGAAGAAGGCGGCCTTGAGTCCTTGTGGCGATTTATCACCGATTTCCAACCGGAGGTAATCGGCCTTTCGCTCCGCAACATCGATACCGGCCAGTCTACTGAACCCATCTCGTTTATCAACGGCTTTTCCTCAACCTTACAAGTAACGAAATCCTGTGCACCCAATGCGTTCATTATCGCAGGTGGTACAGGATTTTCCATCTTCGGCAAAGAACTTATGGAACGGTTCCAGGAGCTTGACGCAGGAGTTTTCCTGGAAGGTGAAACCACGGTGAGGGAAATTCTCTCGCACCGTGATCAACTGGATAAGGTTAAGGGGATATTTTTACGCAGTAGCGGGGATGTCATTTTTACCGGCAAAAATCCTTTCGTTGATCCCAATGGATTACCCATTCCGGACAGAGGATATCGTCTTTCTACCTATACAAAAAAGTGTGGTGAATATGCAGACAGTCTCTACGCTGTGGGCGTTCAGAGTAAGAGAGGTTGTCTCTATCGATGCGCCCACTGTGTCTACCCTTATCTCGAAGGCAGTGCTTTACGTCTTCGGTCACCCTCTAAAGTAGTTGATGAGATTGAATATCTAACTACTCAGAAGATCGATAAATTATTTATTGTTGATTCTGTCTTCAATCAGCCCTATGACCATGCCCTGAGCATCTGCGAGGAGATCATCAGGAGAAAGCTAGACGTAGCCTGGTCAGCCTATTTCCGTGATGACCTGCTGGATGACAGGCTGATGAAAAAGGCAGAAGAGGCAGGCTGCACACTCTTTGAACTCTCCCCTGATGGACTGACTGACCGGGCGATGAAAGTATTAAATAAGGATTTTTCTCTTGAACAGGTATTCAGGACCGCCAGGTTGCTTGCAGAGAGCGAAAGATCATCAGTCGTCTATAATTTCTTAAGAAATCTCCCGGATGAAGATTTACAGGAAAAAGTAAGGGGCAGGGAAACGATCAAGCGGATCGTCGAAATCTGTGGTGAAAAAATGGACGGATACCACCCCAATCTAAGCCGGATCAGA
>JAPLJA010000309.1 GCA_026388815.1 Pseudomonadota bacterium | reverse complement strand
ACATATTCAAGGCCCGTAGGCGGAAAGAGCATCATGGTATCTGTTACAGCTTTTTCTCTATACGGGTAGAGAAATAAGGCGTGATTATATTTCATGGGTGTAAAGCGCGCCTAAACGTGTCCTTTTTCTAAGAGTTCGTCACTCATTAATCCATCCCCGTTAGCTATTGTCCTTGCTACACATTCGCTGACAAACATTTCCACGTGATCAGAACCAATAATATCATTTCTCATTAACCATTCAAGTAACATACAGGTATACAAGCATTTTTTCTCTGTCATTTCTTTCTCAAAATCTTTCTTAATCTGCTGCTCCACTTCTCTCAGAATATCGATTCTATCCATCTCATTTCCCTCCCTCATGCTTAAATCCCTTCCACGACTTCCTGCATTGGTAAACCCATGGGACGGGTGGCAGGAGATTACCCACATGCATCCAAATCATATCATAGAAAGGAACAATTAAACCTGAATGAATTGCAGGTTAAGAATCCCTAATCTGGCGTGACAATCAACGAGACTTGTTGATAGCATGCCACCAGATCGCCCCAGGCGGCTTGACCATTCACATAGGCTTGATACTTTGCGATTACATCGTTCCATGTGGAGCAGCCTACTAATGCTTCCGGCAAAGGGGGATAGCTTGTTGGCACTTCATCTTCTGCCCAAGTATGACTGACACTGAAGAACAGGAGTAATGGAATGATAAAAGCGACTATTAATTTTTTCACTGAATAAACCTACCCCTTACTTCCCCTGTTTTGTTAGGGCAGCCTTCACTCTCGGGACGGCTTCTTTGAGAAAGTCCCCGACCCGCTGAAACTCTATCCCGAATATTTCATCAATGATCTTGAAGTCAAGGCGCTTGTCATTGTAAAAGTCCTTGATCATTTCAACTGAAAAGAATGATTTCTGAGGATTGCTTTTTACCATTTCTATCAGCTGGTCCTTGGAAACACCTTCGGTATAGGTGGTAGGTATTCCCGCTTCTCCCGCTATCATGTTGAGGAGCTCAGCGCTGGTGATGCAGTCCGGGCCGCCTATCTCCAGGGTCTTCTTCGAGGCCTTTGGATTCGTGAGTGCATCCACCATGCACTTTGCAAGGTCGATATGGGAGAGAGGACTCATGTGCAAGTCTATCGGCCCGGGCCACTTGTTGGTTACACCCATTTTTATCACGGTGGGAATGTGGTAGAATGCAAAATCCTTGAACATCCCCGACGGCTGGAAGATCGTATAGTCTATCCCTGACTTCCTGATTGCCTCCTCCGACTGATACTTTGCCTTATACATGTCCGATACGCACTGCGGGCCTACTCCGCTTGCCGAAACATGAACGATCTTTCTTAACCCCTTCTTCTGAGCAGCCTCAACGATGTTCGTTACCCCTTTGAGCTCAACGTCCTGGTAGGTGCGCCCTTTCTTTTGCTCCCCTTCGGTGAGGCGGATCGAGATGATTACTGCCTCCATTCCCTCCAGAGCGCGCTCGAGAGAGGCTTTGTCAAGCATATCCCCTTCAACAAACTCTATGGTATCCTTTGCCTCTCCGAGTTTATCCCGGTTCGAGGTGTTCCTGACTAAGGCCCTGACCCTATGCCCCTTTTTTACTGCACTCTTTGCTGCTTCTGAGCCGACATCGCCTGTGGCACCGATGACTAAAATATTCATATGCCCCCCTCAAGCTTTTAGGTTACACCAACACCCTGTTATGGGGTTTTTAAAGACTTCATGGATGTGATTGAATCCACCCCCGTTGTATAGGATAGAGACTTCTGTGTGTCAAGGAAAATCTGGGTAGAGACGGGGTGATCCTTTCATGGGCGCCCCTCTTTCTCCAGCGGTTGCAAAAAAGTCAGGGTATGACATAAATATTTTTTCTGTTGCAACGGGATAAAAGATAGTTTTGAATATATATCTCATTGACCCGGTCCGGGAGGTGCACATGGGAAAGCAGGCTTCAGAGCAGAAAGGTATCTGGGGATGGAGAGGGCGAATCTTAAGGGTTGATCTCTCGCAGGCAAAAATATGGGATGAAGAGCTTCCCCGCGAGTACAGGGAAGGGTACACAGGAGGGGCGG
>JAPLJA010000266.1 GCA_026388815.1 Pseudomonadota bacterium | reverse complement strand
TTTATTGCCGTACTTCGTGAGGTGAATGGGGGTAAAGTTTACCAGTGTGCCGTTTTCATCAAAGGTATAGATAAAATGGAGGTCGTGGCAGACATCGCAGAAGGACTGCCGGCTTACCACCTGTGAAAAGAGCAGTCGCTTTTTCTTCTCTCCTTCCAGCCTTCCCACGTATATGGTCTCATTACCTGGGAGGAGGATCTTTTCCACGTTCACCAGCTTTACACCGGGAAGGGTCATGCTTTCGGAAACGAGCTTTAAGAGGTCGGCGTCAGAAATCGGCAGTTTTACCTCACCGCCCTCAGGCACGAGTACCTTTTTCCCTTTCTGGAGTTTCACGAGTTTCATGTCGTACTGCAGAACAGCCTTCACCTCTTCCAGATAGGAATCCGGGAGGAGAATAATCCCCAGATGGGCACTGAGGATTGCCCACTCGCCTTTCTCGTTCCTGCGGAGCAGGAGGGTGAAAGGAGTTTTAGGTTCTCCCGCCAGCGCATAGAGCTTGAAATCAGGATCAGGGATAATGGGGAAGGGAATGGACTTTTCCTTCTTGAATGCCTCTGCCTGAATGCGGTTATTGCCGACGCCAATCCCCATCATCTTCACTTTCGACGTGAGGTTGGGATCGTCATGAATGGCCTTAAAGAGCTGATTAAAGATCGGGGCCTGAACCTGGCAGTTGTAGCAGTACTTGTTCAGGAATTCGATGAGTAACAGGTCTGTTGATATATCTTTGACTTTGAAAGGCTTCCCCTCCGGGAGACCCAGGTATTCATTCTCTTGAGGCAAGAGGGGCTGTTCCATGGTAAATTCCGGAAAGGTGTCTCCGTATCGGAGGAGATGAGGCGTTGATTCAGCCATGAGATGGGTGGCGCTGGCGAGCATGAGACAGCTTATGAGGATTGCACAATAAAGGCATCTCGTGAGAAAGGTTTTTTTCATGGCTTCCTCCTTTTCACACCTTTCTGCCGGGAAGGGGTGTGATCCGCGAATAATTTTCTCATAGAATTCACGCTCTGGAAACCATTTTCTTCTGCCAGGATATCCAGGTGGAGGGTAGCGATATCTTCGAGCCCGGGTATGACCGGTGTGTCTAATTTCCGTGCGTCAACGGTCTTGATATACCGTTTACACTGGTCACAGAGGTCTATCCGGTATTCGCTTTCCTTTTCAAGATAGAGGTATCGCAAACTCTGAGCTTCGGTGTTTTCACAGAAGGGACAGAATAATCTTCTTCCTTTCCACGCATGGCTGCAGGAGGGGCAGTGGAATATCCGCTCGCCGCTTTCTCCTCTCATCTCAGCAATGAACGGGAAGGAGCCGCAGATCGGACAGTACCCCCTGGTCCACAGTTCTTCGTTCACCAGATCCTTGAGTCGTGAGGCAACAGCCTTCAACGAGGGCTGTACGCTGTACTGGAGCAGGAGAGAAAGAAGCGGGAGATGGAGAGAGTCCGGTTCAGGATTGAAGGGTCCTTTTCCCCTGACCCACCACTCAACAAGCTCCTGGAAATGCATTTTTTTGTCATGCAGGGCTTCCCGTATTTTTTTTACGGCATCTTCCAGTTCCCGGTTTTCCTTTTCTGCGATCTGGCAGAGGGCCAGAAAGAGCTGGCGGGCAGATTCTCCGTCAACACTGATCTGTTCTTTATTCAGGAGCGGGAACCCTTCCTGTATCTTTGTGCGGGCGAGGTCCGCCCGTACGTCATCCTCATCGATGGTGATCTGGGGTGAAAAGCCTGTCTGAGCGGAGAGTACTTTCTGAAAGAAGTTCAGGAGAGGAGTATAACTGCTCCGCTCCTGCTTGATTTTCTCAATCCTTTTTTCTATTGCTGCAGCCTCAGCGTTCTTGATTTCTTCCAATTCCTCGTGTCCGAAAGGAAAAAAGAGGGGTTTCACCTGAGGACGGTGAAGGGACCCCTCTTGTGCGGTCTCCTTTCTGTCTTAATCCTCTTTGACCACCCGCTGCCGTAAGGAAGGAAGCTGGCAGAGCAGGGCCGCCCCTATCCCCAGCATGCTCAGCGGCTTGAAGAGGCTTCCCAGCGCCAGGAGAGACGGTGCATCTTTTCTCTCTGCAAGCTGGTAGAGAGCAGGTTTGTCAACGATCAGGTAAAAGACGCTCACTTCTTCCTCGTCTAAGATTCTCGCTTCAGGATAGAGGGATTTAAGCGCTGCTACCCGTTCTTTCGCTATCTTAAGCATCTCTTCCCTCTCTCCAAACTGCATGGCTCCGGGCGGGCATGCCTTGACACAGGCAGGGAGCAGCCCGTTGGTCACCCGGTCGTAACACATGGTGCATTTCGCGATCGTCTTCGTCTTGGGGTTGACCCGGGGGATGTTATAGGGACAGGATTCTTTGATTGTCTGAAAATTGAGTTTTTTAGTCTTTTCAGGATCGTAAACCACCGCCCCGGTTTCATCCTGGATGATCGCGTCTGCAGCCTTCTGATTGTCTGCTTCAATCAGGCAGGGCGGAGAGATACAGTGCCGGCACTGGTCTTTGAAAAAGTACCACTTCATCCTGCCGTCCTCAAGGGTTTCCGTGAACCGCACGAGGGTATAGGTCTTGGGGGAGAGGTCCGGTGGATTCTGATAGGTCCCGCGGTTGGTGGTTTTCTCTGTGTCCAGCTCGTTCCACTGCTTGCAGGCTACCTGGCACGCTCGACAGGCCGTACATTTGGTGGTGTCAATAAAGAATGATTTTGTTCCCATCGGTTCATACCTCCTTTCTCACGTCCACAAGAAACGCCTTGGACTCAGGGATCATGGTGTTCGCATCGCCGATATTCGGAACGAGGACGTTGGCGCTGTCCCCTTTCGCAAGCCCCATGTAACCGAAGCACCAGGGTATCCCCACTTCGTGAACAATATTCCCGGCGATCTTGAAGGGTTTGAACCTGTCAGTTACGATGGCTACTGCCTTCACCTTTCCCCGGGCAGAGACGACAGTTACATGCTCGCCATTTTTGATTCCCTTTTCCTCTGCCAGCTCCTTGCTCATTTCCACAAACATCTCAGGCTGGAGCTCAACCAGCCAGGGTATATTCCGGGTCATGGCTCCTGTCTGCCAGTGTTCTGAAACCCGGTACGTGGTACAAACGAGGGGGAATCTGGGGTCGCATACCTTGGCAAACTTGTCTTTTGCAGAGCCTACGATATCCCACCGCTTGGACATAGGATTGAGCTGAACGCTGGACATGAGATTCTTGGTGGGACATTCGAGCGGCTCGTAGTGCTCAGGAAATGGTCCATCCACGAGGCCAGGTCCGAAGATCGCTCCCAGACCGTCCTTCTGCATGATGAAGGGGTATACGCCCTTTTCCGTACCCTGGGGAGGTGATGCACCGTCTGGCACATCTCCTACCCATTTTTTATTGACATCATCCCAGGCAATCACCTGGCGTGCCTTGTCAAAAGGCTGACCGTTCAGGTCAACAGAAGCGCGGTTATAGAGTATCCTCCTGTTTACCGGCCAGCACCACGACCACTTGGGATAGAGCCCGATGGTGGAGGGATCGGTCTTATCTCTGCGGGCGGCCATATTCCCTTCTTCCGTATAGCTGCCGCAGTAGATCCAGTTCCCGGACGAGGTGGTTCCGTCGTCTTTGAGGTCAGGGAATTTTGCCATAAGCTTGCCGGTGGCAAGGTCATAGCCATTGATTTCCTTGGCTACAGCGTGGACGTCAAGGAGGTGAGGATTTTCCTTGGTCCCATAGTTCCACGTGAGCTTGGTTATTGCCTCGGGCAGCGCGCCGCTCTCTTTTTCATAGAGCTCTTTCAGCTTGAGGTACAGGAGGTGAATGATTTCGCCATCAGGTCTGGCTTCGCCAGGAGGTTCCACTGCTTTATACCGCCACTGCATCCACCTGCCGCTGTTACTGATACTGCCCTCTTTTTCCATGGAGGCAGAGCAGGGGAGCAAAAAGACTTCGGTCTTTATTTTCTTCGGGTCTGCTCCGGGCCTCCTCCAGAAAGAGGCAGTTTCCGTATCCCAGAGGTTTACGGTAACCATCCAGTCGAGCCGCCCCAGGGATTCCCGGGTCATTTCCGAATTTGCCCCGCTGCAGGCTGGATTCTGTCCCCAGGCAAAAAATCCTCTCAGCTTGCCTGCATACATGGTCTCAAAAAGGGAGAGCCAGGAATAGTCCTCTCCGTCTTCAGGCTTGGGCAGGTATTTGTAACAGAACTCGTTCTCTACTTTGGCCTCATTCCCGTACAATGACTTGAGAAGGCTTACCGCATACTTGGGAAAGTTTTTCTTCCAGTTAACACTCAGAGGATCGCTTGACATCGGGGTAATCTTCTCCAGGTACTCTTTCAGGCTCGCGCTCGTTGACTTAGGTACCGGCAGATAACCGGGAATGATGTGGAAGAGCAACGCTTGGTCAGTGCTCCCCTGAACATTCGATTCCCCTCTCATGGCGTTGATGCCCCCGCCGGCGATCCCCATATTGCCCAGGAGGAGCTGAATAATGGAGATGGCTCTGATGTTCTGGGTTCCATGGGTAGACTGAGCCCATCCCATGGCGTAGAGAGATGTTCCCGCTTTATCCTTCTTATGGGTCTCCCCATAGGTTTTGTAAACTTCAAGCAGTTTTTCTTTCGGCGTGCCGGTGATGTCAGAGACAACATCTAAGTTGTAACGGGAATAGTGATTTTTTAAGAGCTGGTATACGCAGTTGGGATTTTCCAGCGTTTTATCCCTCTTCGGGATGCCTTTATCGTCTGCCTGATAACCCCAGAGCTCCTTCGTATTCAGGTACTTCCCTTTCTCCTTGTCGTAACCAATAAAAAGACCGTCGTGGAATCCATACTTCTCGTTAACCAGCACGGAGGCATTCGTGTATTCTACGACATAGTCTTTGTTGATCAGGTTGTTATCGAGGAGGTACTTGATCATTCCTCCCAGGAAGGCAATATCACTTCCGGAGCGGAGGGGTGCATAGATATGAGCTTTGGCTGCCGACTGAGTAAACCTGGGATCAACACAAATCAGCTTTGCACCTTTTTCAATTGCCTTGGTTACCCACTTAAATGAGATAGGATGATTTGAAGCGGGGTTGCTCCCCATGATGAGAATGCAATCACTGTTTCCGATGTCAATCCAGTGATTGGTCATTGCCCCACGACCGAACGACTCTCCCAGAGCCGCTACCGTAGGGCTGTGTCATATCCGTGCCTGGTGTTCTATATAGACCAAGCCGATTGACCGGAGGAACTTCTGATAGAGCCAGCATTCCTCGTTGTCCATGGCAGCGCTTCCAATCGAAGCCAGGGCTTCGACTCGATTCACGACCTGCCCCTTAGGATTTTCAACGATGAAGCTTTCGTCCCTCACCTTTTTGACCTTCTTAGCAATCTCATTGATTGCCCAGTTCCAGCTCTTTACCTCCCATGTGGTGCCGTAGGGTTTTCGGTAAAGCACTTTGGTAACTCTCTGCTTGTTATTGGCAAGCTGATAGAGAGAGCTTCCCTTACTGCAGAGAGAACCAAGATTAATCGGGTGATCCGGATCCCCTTCAATGTTGATTACCTTCCCCTTGCTCGCATGGACGATGGCGCCACAGCCAACAGCACAGTATGGGCATATCGTTGTGCTCTCTTTGGCAGATTTGAGGTCTTTTCTCAGGCTGGCTGCATAGGCTTTAATCGGTGTGAGATCAAAACCCAAACTCCCAAGGGTTACACCCAAGGCTGTTGCCCCTGATAGCTTGAGAAAATTTCTTCGTGTAATACCCATAACTCCTCCCTTTTACTATAAATTTTTAAAACTTTCAATTAATCAAGAGATTGATAAAACGATTTAAAATATTTACATGTTTAAATATTCTACACACCACCTCCTTCTTAATAATTAATATGAAAATTTGGTCTACTGTTTTTATCACAATGAGGAAGTGTGTCAACATTTTTTTTAGATTAAATTCGGTTTATCAATCAATCAACAATTACTTTTTTTCAGGTGTCAGGAAAGATTGACAGTGGAATAGTTTAATGATAACGTAAGAAATCAATGAGGCTTTTTATGGGAGGTGCAAATGTTTGGTAAACTTGGTTTGGGTGAACTGCTCGTCATTCTCCTGATCGTCCTGATCATCTTCGGTGCAGGCAAATTGCCTGAAATCGGCAGAGGTTTGGGTAAAGGGATAAAAAACTTCAGGAAGGCGGCATCAGGCCTGGAAGAAGATGAGGGTGAAGAGTCAGCAAAGGGGAAGGCAATTGAAGGGAAGAAAAAGGGAGAAGAATCGTAAGGATTAGAAACTGTTTTTTGGATTAGTCGAAGAACAATCCTATTTTCACTACCTACCTTACATTGAAAAATCTTTTACAGGAATTGATTCTGTGAACTTAACCTTGCAGGCAGAAAACCTTTGTCACAGGTTTGGCAAAATACCGCTTTTTTCTGACCTCAGTTTTGTACTTGGCAAAGGTGATGTTCTCGTAATCGCAGGTCCCAATGGTTCAGGGAAAAGTACGTTGATCAGAATTCTTTCGGGATTCTTGAACCCTGCTGCGGGTGAAGTATCTATCACCGAGGATGGAAAGACCTTTGGCCCGAGGCATTGCTTCCACGTGATTGGCATGTGTACGCCAGAGATGAGGCTCTACGAGGAGCTGACCGGATGGGAAAATCTGGATTTTTTTGCACGCCTCAGGGGGATCAGAGATGCACCGGACAAGTTGCAGCAGGCCTTGAGCTTTGCAGGGTTGGAACAGGCAAGACACAGGCGGGTAAAGATATATTCCTCAGGGATGAAACAACGTTTAAAGCTTCTCCTTGCATTCTTCCATGTACCTCCTATTCTGTATCTCGATGAACCGAGTACCAATCTGGATGAAAACGGTATAAAACTTGTCTCTGAGATTATCAAGCGCCAGCGTGAGCGGGGTATCACCGTAATAGCGACAAACGATCCCGGTGAATATGGATATGGAAATAAAAAAATCTCCCTTGCACCATGAAATCTATGTAGTGTTTATAAAAGATGTGAAGAGTGAACTTCGCACCAAGGTCGCAGCGAATGCGATACTCCTCTTTGCTCTTACTACGCTCTTTTTGGTCAGCTACGTTGTCGGACCTTACCGGATCGCTCCAGCTGATCAGCCATACATTCTTTCTGCCTGGCTCTGGATCATCTTTTTCTTTTCAGCTATGAGCGGGCTTTCCCGTGTTTTCGTGAAAGAGGAGGAAACGAACACCTCCATCGCCCTTCAGCTGGCAGCCAGACCCGAAGCAGTTTTTCTGGGCAAGTTCTTCTTCAACCTTGTCCTGATGCTGGGGATTGCCCTCGTCATCACGCCCCTCTATGTTATTTTGATGGAATTCCCTGTACAATCGTGGTCTCATTTCGTCATCGTTATCTTTTTGGGGCTTACGGGCATGACCACAGGAGTAACGATCATCGGGGCGATCGTCGCTAAGGCAAGTATGAAGGGAACCCTTTTTCCCATCCTCTCTTTTCCCATTATCATTCCCCTGCTCCTGGCGGTCATTGAAGGTACGAGTATGACAGCCCGTTCAGCCTCCTTTGCCCAAACCATGCAGTTAACCAGCGTGATCATTGCCTTCACCGGTGCCATGTTTGTCCTTTCTCTCCTCCTCTTTGATAAGGTGTGGTTAGAATGAAGATACTCATTTTTCTCTGGATCGTCATTATCTGTTACCTGTCATTCCTGTTCTCTCCCCCTGCTGCAGGGTTTATCGGGGAATCTTCCCGCATTGTCTTTTTTCATGTTCCTGTTGCATGGCTGACGGTTCTTTCCTTCCTGGTTGCAATGATTCAGGCAATCAGATTTTTAAAAACCAGAGATCCGATCTACGATCTGAAGAGCGCTGTAGCCTGTCGCCAGGGATTCCTCTTCGCTATCTTAGCCACGGTTACCGGTTCTGTTTTCGCCCGGGTTATGTGGCAATCCTTTTGGAACTGGGATCCACGGGAGACCTCGATCACGATTCTTCTTTTCATCTATGCAGCGTATCTGATCCTGCGGGCTTCACTTGAAGACCCCCAAAGACGGGCGGTCTTGAGTTCGGTATATGCCACATTTTCGTTCATCCCCGCTCTCTTCCTGATTTTTATCGTACCACGGGTCTATTATTCACTCCACCCTGATACCCTTATTAATGTCCAGGGAAAGATACAGATGTATGGAAGGATTCTCTTCACCTTTTTATTTTCTCTGGGAGGTTTTACAGCGCTTTACTTCTGGATGTACACCCTGGAGTGTCGAATAGAAAAATTACTCTACCGGAAGGAAGGTTATTATGACTGAGTTTAGCGATCTCCTGGCGTTAGCACTGGTAAACGTCTTGATCTGGGCAGGCATCTTTGTCTATTTGTGGCGTCTCGATGCCAAGGTGAAGCAGTTAGAGAGCGAAAAGGAATCGTGAATAAAAAGCTCTCCCTCGGAATAGCCCTCATTGTCCTCTTTACCATT
>JAPLJA010000083.1 GCA_026388815.1 Pseudomonadota bacterium | reverse complement strand
CGGTTACCTGGTGGGCGTAAAACTTCTGGGAGTTAGCGAAGGGGGCTATTTTGGAGAAATGAGGAACTTTATAGATATAAAAGAGGTTCTCCAGGGACTGTACAAATCTTTGAGTTTTGGTTTAATCGTAACGTGGATTTGCTGTTACCGGGGATTTACTGCCACTTACGGGGCTGAAGGTGTAAGTAAAGCCACAACCCAGGCAGTAGTGACTTCCTCGGTATTAATACTGGTCTGGGATTATTTTATAACCTCGATTTTAACATAGCGATGATCGAAGTTATTGATCTCCATAAGTCCTTCAATAGTGCTGAAGTATTAAAGGGTATAAATCTCGAGGTGGAACAGGGAGAAATTGTGGCCCTGATCGGCAGGAGCGGCTATGGGAAAAGTGTCTTGCTAAAGCACATTGTGGGGCTCTTAAGGGCGGATAAGGGAAAAGTTTTTATAGATGGAGAAGATATGGGTCGCAGCCGTGGAAGGTCCTTGGAGCGACTGAGAAAAAAATTCGGCTTTCTTTTCCAGGGAGGGGCGCTCTTCGACTCCCTCAATGTATTTGATAACATCGCCTTTCCCCTGCGGGAAAAAACCCGGATGAATAAAGATAAGATAAGAGAAAGGGTCCTTTTTGAACTTGAGCAGGTGGACCTGTCAGGAGTTGAAAACAAGTTCCCCGCAGAGCTCAGCGGAGGTATGAAAAAAAGGGTAGCTCTTGCCAGGTGCCTCGTGATGGACCCGGAAATTATGCTCTTTGATGAGCCCACAACAGGCCTTGATCCGATAACTGCACATGCCATTAACCAGCTCATCCACGACACCCATCAGCGCCTGCAATTTACAGGAATTATCATCACTCATGACATCAACCAGATGCTTTCAATTGTACAAAAAGTAGCCCTCTTGAATGAGGGTACGATTGAAATATGTGCAGCACCAGATGAAATACGCGTTTCGAAAAACCTCCTGATAAGACAGTTTATCAATGGTGTCATTGGAGGTCCCATAAATTATTTAGAGAAAGGAAAAGGTAATGCGTAGGTTTGACCTTGAGCTTTCAGTAGGGTTATTCTTTATTGTCGGTATCGCCTGCCTGGCTTACCTTTCAATCCGGCTCGGCAAAATGGAAGTCCTGGGAAACAGAGGTACTACGGTATATGCAGAATTTTCAAATGCCGGAGGCCTTAAAAATGGTGCGGTGGTTGAGATTGCCGGGGTTGAGGTGGGCAGGGTCAAAAAAATTATCCTTGATGATTATCAGGCCAAGGTTCAACTGCAGATAGAATCTAACGTGGAGATTCCCGAAGATGCTATTGCCTCCGTTAAAACCAAGGGGCTCGTTGGTGAGAAATATATTGAGATTACCCCGGGAGGTTCTGATAAGATAATAAAATCCGGTGGTAAAATCCGGGATACACAGCCTCCCTTTGACTTGGAAAAGGCTATATCAAAATTGGTTTTTGGAAAAGTATCAGAATAGGAGGACGAGATGAAACGATTTATTATTTTTCTTTCGGTTCTTTTAGCCTTTGTTTTTCTCTCGCAGAGCAGACCTGTTCTTGCTCAACCCTGGCCCGGGATAAATCAGGAGGATAGGACCAACGAATACGCCGAAGAAACTGCACGCGTGGCCGATCCACTCAAGTCTTTTAACCGGGCAATGTTTCAGTTCAATGACAAGCTCTACTACTACGTACTGAAGCCAGTTGCAAAAGGGTACAAAGCAGTTTTGCCTGAACCGGTGAGGGTATCGGTGCGCAATGCGCTCTCAAATGCCCGGATGCCAGTTCGGGTTGTAAATTGTGTCTTGCAGGGAAAGTTCTGCCATACGGCGAATGAATTGGCACGATTTGCCGTGAATACAACGTTTGGCATAGCAGGTCTCTTTGATCCGGCAAAATCCTATCTGAAGATAGAAAAACACGATGAAGATTTTGGCCAGACGTTAGGCTTCTATGGCATGAAAGAGATCATCCCCATTACCTGGCCAATTCTCGGGCCTTCAAACGTGCGGGATACCATAGGACTTGCCGGCGATACGTTTACTGACCCGTTTATCTATGTGGAACCTATAGTTACGTCTGGTACCTCTACCCTTAATGTATTGAATGAAACTTCGTTAACTCTCGGTGATTATGAAAAGTTTAAAGAGTCTGCGCTTGATCCTTACATTTCACTCCGTGATGCTTATTTCCAGTATCGGAGGAATCAGATTAAAGAGTGAATATCTCATATGCTTGGATGAAAGCGGAACATCAAGAGGAGAGAAGATGTACCTGCTAAAAATACGACATCTCATTGTTCACGGAATTATCATTGCGCTGGCCCTGTTCTGGGTTATACCTGTGCAAGCAGGGTTACCCACCGATCAAGTCAAGGAAAAGATAGATGCCATTAGAAAGGTCCTGGACGACCCAGGCTTAAAGGACCGGAAGGCAGCCCGGATGGAGTTCATAATGGACGTTGTTGATACCATGGTGGACTGGCAGGAGGCAACGAGGAGGGCATTGGGAATACACTGGAAAAAGCGGACTCCTCAGGAAAAAGAAGAATTCATCGCTCTTTTCAGGGATCTGCTTAAAAAGACATACAGTGACAAAATGGATCTGTATGCGGGAGAAGAAATTGTTTTTGATTCAGAAAAAATCGATGAGGATTATGCCATAGTAAAGGCCAAAATCAGCAATAAAAAGAAAGGTACTGACATTGCGGTTGACTTCCGTGCAATAAAAAAAGGAGACAAATGGCTCACCTATGATATTTCTGCTGAAGGAATCAGCGTGCTGAACAATTACCGGGTTCAGTTTGATGAGATCATTGTCAGTTCATCGTATGAAGAGCTCGTTAAAAAGATGAAGCGCAAACAGGGAATCGGGAGCCAGACACCTTCAAAGATATCGAAGGAGTCCAGGCAATAATCTCCACGACAAATAGCCCACAGTGGTCAGCCATCAGCTATCAGCTGAATAAAATCTATAAGAAATGTTCTAAGAGCTTAGGAGTTTGTAAATAAGAAAAATATAAACATGGATTCAAAAGAAGTGAAACTTACTGAGATTGTAAGCAAAGCCGGTTGAGCGGCCAAGCTGGGTCCGGGAGACCTGGAAAAAGCGCTCAAGAATCTTCCTGTGGGAAGGAATGCTAAACTCCTCGTTGGTATAGAGACCGGGGATGACGCCGGGGTCTATCAACTGGCTGACGACATCTGCCTCATCCAAACGGTGGACGTTATCACACCGATTGTGGATGATCCTTTCCTCTTTGGAAGCGTTGCGGCAGCTAATGCCCTGAGCGATATCTACGCCATGGGCGGACAACCGTTGACCGCGCTGAATATCGTGGGATTCCCTTCCTGCTCCCTTCCCATCTCAGTCCTTTCAGAGATATTGAAAGGCGGGTTAGAGAAAATCCGTGAGGCAGGTGCGCTCCTGGTCGGTGGCCATACCGTAGACGACAATGAACTTAAATACGGTCTGTCTGTTACCGGCACGGCTAACCCCGGCAGAATAGTAACCAACCGTAATGCCAGCACGGGCGATCTCCTGATCCTGACAAAGCCACTGGGCACCGGAATTATTGCAACTGCCCTGAAGGGAAAGGTCGCCCGGGAAGAACATCTACATGCTGCGGCCGCATCCATGGCTGCCCTGAACCGGTCAGCCTCAGAGCTGATGGTTGAAGCCGGGGCACATGCCTGCACAGATATTACGGGCTTCGGCTTGATTGGACATGCTGCAACCATGGCTCAGGCAAGCAGGGTAACCTTCTCTCTTGATGCACGGCAGATCCCCTTGCTTGAAGGAGCGCTGGATTATGCCTCACAAGGTATGATCCCCCGAGGTGCCTATAACAATGAGAAATTCTACTCACCGAGGGTAAAGCTGGATACCCGACTTTCCGGCGACCAGCTCATGGCCCTTTATGATCCCCAGACTTCCGGAGGCCTTCTCATCTCTGTGGAGAAAAAGAGAGCAACAGCACTGGTAGAAAGGCTCAAGAATGGGGGCATACAAGAGGCAGCAATTGTGGGTGAAGTAATTGCACGGGGATTTCATAACATAATAATTCATTGAACATGTTTATGAGCACCAGTAATAAAAGATTGCTTCGCTCTGCTCGCAATGACAAGTTGGATAAAAATGCTATTTTCGTCATTGCGAGGAGTATAAGCGACGAAGCAATCTCGGATAAAAACAATACGACAGGATAAGAAAAGAAAGGAGTAGTTTCTGATGGCAAAGATTAAGAGGGCACTGGTTAGCGTATCAGACAAAACAGGAATCACAGAATTTGCAAAAGAGCTCATCAGTTTCAAGGTGGAGATCCTCTCCACGGGAGGTACCGCAAAGACGCTCAAAGGCCAGGGACTTCCGATTGTCGATGTGTCGGAATATACCGGTTTCCCGGAGATGTTAGACGGGAGGGTGAAGACCCTGCACCCTAAAATCCACGGCGGCTTGCTCGGTATCCGGGACAACCCTGACCACGTGAAGAAGATGCAGGAGTTCAATATTGAGCCCATTGATCTGGTGGTAGTAAATCTCTACCCCTTTGAGGCAACGATAGCCAAGAAGGATTGCCCCCTCGAAGAGGCCATAGAAAATATCGATATTGGCGGCCCTACCATGCTCCGTTCTGCTGCCAAAAACTACCGCTTTGTAACGGTCATCGTCGATCCGGCAGATTATGCGGCAGTGCTCAAAGAGATGAAGGAGAGGAACGGAGAGGTTTCCGCTGAGACCAATTTCTGTCTCGCCAAGAAGGTGTTCCAGCACACAGCCCGCTACGATGGAGCAATCTCCAACTATTTGAGCAGCCTGACCCCTGAAGGGAAAAGAATGAAATTTCCAGAGACGCTCAATCTTCAGTTCTACAAGTTACAGGGGCTGCGGTATGGAGAGAACCCCCACCAGGAAGCGGCATTCTACCGGGAAGCAGAGGTGAAAGAACCTTCAGCCGTTAACGCGCTCCAGCTCCAGGGGAAGGAACTTTCTTTCAATAACATCCTCGATATTGACGCGGCCATAGACACGGCAAAAGAGTTTGATGAGGCTGCCTCGATAATTATCAAGCACAACAACCCCTGCGGTGTGGCCGTATCAAAGTCAATTCTTGAAGCGTATGAGAAAGCAAAGGCGTGCGACCCGGTATCAGCCTTCGGTGGTATCGTTGTTGTAAACAGGCCAATCGACGGAAAAACTGCCAAGGCGATAACATCACTTTTTACCGAGGTAGTGATTGCGCCTGATTTTTCTCCCGATGCACTGGAGATCTTTAAAACCAAAAAGGATCTCCGCCTTCTCAAACTCCCGATGGACAAAGGCTTTTCTCTTTCCGGATTCGACTTTAAAAAGGTTGCAGGCGGCCTCCTGGTACAGGACAGAGATCTCATGACCCTTGACATCACCAAGGCCAAAATCGTTACCAAGAAAGCCCCGACAAATGAAGAACTGAAAGCCCTTGATTTCGCCTGGAAGGTATGCAAGCATGTTAAATCAAACGCTATCGTTTATGCGAAAGAAGACCAGTTAATCGGCGTCGGCGCCGGTCAGATGAGCAGGGTTGATTCCTCCAAGATCGCCGCCTTTAAAGCCCAATTCCCCCTCAAAGGAGCAGTTATGGCATCGGATGCCATGTTCCCGTTCAGGGACAGTGTGGATGCCGCATCTGAAGTAGGGATTACAGCGATTGTACAGCCCGGTGGATCAGTGAGAGATGACGAGGTAATATCAGCAGCAAACGAATTCGGCATGGCGATGCTCTTTACCGGGGTGAGACATTTTAAACATTAAGAAGCGTTCAGCTATCAGCATTCAGCGGTCAGCAAAAACTAATTAAAAACTGAACGCTGACAGGCTGAAAGCTGACGGCTGAGAGCTGACAGCTATTCATGATGAAAGTACTCGTAATCGGGAGCGGCGGTAGGGAACACGCCCTGGTATGGAAGATCAGCCAGAGCCCGAAGAGGCCTGAGATTTTCTGCATCCCGGGGAATGCAGGCATTGCCTCTCTTTCTGAGTGCCGCCCCTTGAAGGTAACCGATGTCAAGGGTATTGCCCGATTTGCCTTCGATAGAGGCATCGACCTCACGGTGGTAGGGCCGGAATTGCCCCTCACCCTCGGGATTGTAGACGAGTTTGAAAGGCTGGGGCTTAAGATATGCGGTCCCGGAAAAGCTGCGGCAGAGATAGAAGGGAGTAAGGTATTCGCAAAAGAACTGATGAAAAAATACGCCATCCCTACCGCTGAATATGAGGTATTTACCTCTGCGGATAAGGCCCTTGATTATGTGAAACGGGGGGGCATGCCCCTTGTTATCAAAGCAGAGGGACTGGCGGCAGGAAAGGGTGTTTTTATCACCCATACACTCGATGAGGCTCAGCGCGCGATAACCTCGATTATGGTGGAAAAGGCTTTCGGCCCTGCTGGAGAGAGAGTAGTCATCGAAGAATACCTGCAAGGAGAAGAGGCTTCTTTTCTTGTCTTTACCGATGGAAAAACGAGCATTCCCCTCCCCTCTTCGCAGGATCATAAGGCAATTTTTGATGGAGACAGAGGACCGAATACCGGCGGGATGGGAGCGTATTCCCCTGCTCCTCTTGTAACCGAAGAACTCGAAAGAAGGATTATGGAAGAGATTATTTCCCCCACTCTTCTGGGGATGGAAAAGGAGGGGAGGACGTACCGGGGTATCCTCTATGCCGGCCTCATGATTGAAGGAAACCGCGCCAGGGTTCTGGAGTACAATGCCCGCATGGGCGACCCTGAGACTCAACCCATCCTGATGCGGCTCGATACAGACATCCTGAGCATCCTGGAGGCTATCCCCGATGGACAGCTCCATACCGTTCAGACCAGATGGAATAAAAGACCATCTGTTTGTGTCGTGATGAGTACCAAAGGCTATCCTGGAGATTATCCAAAAGGAATGGAGATACGAGGGCTGGAGCGTGTGAAAGCGTTGAAGGACGTTATGGTATTTCATGCCGGTACTGCCTTTACAAACGGGAAGATCGTCACTGATGGCGGGAGAGTCCTGGGCGTAACCGCACTGGGTGAAACTATCAAGCATGCAATTGACCGTGCCTATCAGTCTGTTGAAATGATTACCTGGGATGGGGCTTTTTACAGAAAAGACATCGGGAGAAAGGCCCTGGCTCGTGAATACTCATGAATAAATGGCTTGAAGAGAGAAGAGATATCCTCATCAAAGAACTGGTCGAGGGGTATTTTGAGTGCAAGTCCCTTTTTACCCGGATTCTTAAAGACTACGAAGATAACGGCACTATCCAGTTTTCCATGATCGACCTCTGGGTCGGAACAGAAATGAAGAAGGGTTTCCTCTGGAACCTGAAGGACGCCTCTCACAATCTGTTCCGTATACAGGGTTCGAATCTTGACCTGGTCGAATACATCTTTGACTGGACAGTTGGATCAATCTTCCATGAGGTAATGAAACTCAAAGAGGACACATACCAACTTGAAGCATACAGACCGGATGAAGAAAAAATTAAAGAGCTTGGTAATGACGAAGGGATCCAGTTGATCATGGAAGAGTATAATATTATCATCGGGAATGCCCAGAAAAATTTAAAAAGCGAAGTGGACAGCATTCAGTACCTCTTTTCCAAGAGCGATTCTATCCTGAAATGCCTTCTGCCCCGTTATGCCACCAATGGGCTGCTCTTACGTTTCCTCATGAAAAATTATTATCGAATCCAGGAATTGCTTGACGCAGAATCTCTTTCCGCTATTTTCAAAGCGATGTACGGTGAGGAGTGGGATAAGGCTTTTATCGTCGCTGCGAAAAGTTACCTCGATGGAGGATGGTACGATGAGGCTAAGGAAGTTTTAGAGATGGGCATACATTATTTTCCTCATTCACAGGAGATGGAAGACATCCTGGTAAAGTTACAGGTGGGAGGCATGAGCAAGTCATGAAGAAGAAACCCCTCATATCTTTGGTCATGGGAAGCGATTCAGATCTTCCGATTCTGGAGGAGACTACCAAGATCCTGAAGACATTCAATATTCCCTATGAACTCACCATCACATCTGCTCATCGTTCTCCGAAGAAAACCATCAAGTATGCACAGGAGGCTACAAAGAGAGGCATTGAAGTAATCATTGCAGGTGCCGGGGGCGCTGCTCACCTCGCTGGCGTTATCGCAGCCCATACCCTCGTACCGGTACTCGGCGTTCCCATTGATTCTTCCCCTTTAAAGGGTCTTGATTCTCTCCTCTCTACTGTCCA
The DNA here is from genome assembly GCA_026388815.1 of Pseudomonadota bacterium. Lineage (GTDB taxonomy): Bacteria > Desulfobacterota > WTBG01 > JAPLJA01 > JAPLJA01 > JAPLJA01. The sequence continues at coordinate 18,839 of JAPLJA010000083.1, read as the reverse complement.
GATGCCAGGTGGAGTTCCCGTTGCTGCCATGGCCATCGGGAAAGCTGGTGCAAAGAACGCAGGCATCTTTGCCGCCCAGATCCTTGCCTTGAAGCACCCGGAAATTAAGAAGGCACTCGAAGACTACCGCAGTCACATGACCCGTGAAGTAGAAACCAAGGACAAGGCTCTCAAAAAATCATCAATCATGCTGAAAGCAGATTGCTGAATGCTGACCGCCGATAGAATGAACTCCTGATGAAGGCCAAGACTTTTCAACTCAATCCTTACAAACCTGACCGAGCAATCATGAGCGAGGTGTGCAGTTCCCTTGCACAGGGGCTGATAGTCTCCTACCCTACTGAGACCTTCTATGGCCTCGGGGTTTCTATCTATTCTGAATCTGCTCTCGAGAAGATCTTTGCGATCAAGGGGAGAGAGGAAGGAAAACCGCTTCCTATCATTATCCCGGACATAACATCCCTTGAGGAGCTGACTTCGAACATACCAGACATCGCTAATGTATTGATTAAAAAATTCTGGCCAGGGGGTCTTACCTTGATATTCCGTGCTTCTCCCCGTGTTTCTCCGCTGATTACCGGAGGGACGGGCACAATCGGGGTGAGAATCTCCAGTCATCCGCTCGCTCAGCAGATAGTTTCCACCCTGGGAATGCCAATAACGGCAACCAGCGCTAACCTTTCCGGCGGAAAAACCTGTTCAACTGCTCAAGAGGTATACGACATCCTGAGTGATAAAATTGATATTATTATAGACGGCGGCAGGACGGAGGGGCTGTTACCCTCAACGGTCCTGGACCTGACCCAGACTCCACCCAGGATTGTACGCGAGGGAATCATTGGTGAAGATAAAATCCATCCCCATCTCAGAGAAACGGTTTCGCACAATGGCGCCTGAAGAAAAGAGAGATAAACTTACTGAGATTGCACGCTTGATCCGGATTGATATCCTGAAAATGCTGAACCGTGCAGGATCAGGCCATACTGGAGGCTCTCTCTCTGCGGTTGAAATTGTTACTGCCCTCTACTTTTCCAGGATGCGGTATGACCCCAAAAGGCTTCACTGGGAAGATAGGGACCGCTTTATCCTCTCAAAAGGACATGCTGCCCCTGCCCTTTATGCAACCCTCGCCCGTGCCGGGTATTTCCCGCGCGAGGAACTCATGACCTTAAGAAAACTCGGGAGTCGCCTCCAGGGTCATCCTGACATGAAGATGACCCCCGGGGTTGAAGTCTCTACCGGTTCTCTCGGGCAGGGTCTTTCCATGGCGAACGGGATGGCTCTGGCAGCCCGCCTGGACGGGAAAAAGAGCCGGGTCTATGTCCTCATGGGTGACGGAGAACAGCAGGAAGGCCAGATCTGGGAAGCGGCGATGACATCCAGGCACTATAAAATAGACAACCTGTGCGGATTCGTTGACAGGAATGGCCTTCAGATTGACGGCCCTACCAAGGAAATTATGGATATTGATCCCTTAGTGAATAAATGGAGGGCCTTTGGCTGGCACGTATCTGCAATTGACGGCCACAGCTTCACTGACATTTTCAGTGCACTGGACGAAGCTGAAATTGTCAAGGGGATGCCATCGGTCATCATTGCCAGTACCGTCAAGGGCAAAGGCGTTTCTATCTTTGAAAATAAAGTGAAGTATCACGGGGTAGCACCCACCGATGAAGAGTTGAAGATCGCCCTGAGCGAACTGGGAGAAGGAGATTGAACAACAATGAAGAATGATAAATTAAAAATTAAGAATGTTAAACTCAAGTGTAGGATTGAAATTCATAATATTGTATTTTTTTATTCTTAATTCTTAACTCTTAATTCTTAATTCTCTAACGGAGGAAATCGTTGGCAGAGATAGAATTTAAAAAATATTTGGGTACCCGGGACGTTTACGGTGATACCCTGGCTCTCCTGGGAGAAAAATATCCTGACATTGTAGTCCTGGATGCAGACCTTTCCGGATCAACCAAGACGAACGTGTTTGCAAAAAAATTCCCCTCCCGTTTCTTCAATATGGGCGTCTCTGAACAGGACTTGATGGGGACTGCCGCCGGTTTTGCTGCCGGAGGAAAGATCCCTTTTGCAAGCACCTTCGCCATCTTCGCTACGGGCAAGGCATGGGAACAGATCCGCCAGTCCATCGCTTATCCCTCCCTGAATGTAAAAATCGTTGCAACTCACGGTGGCATTACCGTTGGTGAAGATGGGGCCTCTCACCAGACAATTGAAGACATAAGCCTGATGAGGATCCTCCCCACCATGACGGTGGTCGTCCCAGCAGACGGGATCGAAACCCGAAAGGCACTTGAAGCAATAGTCCTCTATAAGGGCCCGGTCTACATGCGTCTATCCCGGCTGAAATTCCCTGTGATCTATGATGACTCCTACACATTCAGAATTGGAAAAGGATCGATTTTCCGCGAGGGAAGAGATGTAACCGTCTTTGCCTACGGTTACATGCTGGCACAGGCACTCAAGGCACGCGAGATGCTCAGAGAAAACGGCGTCCAGGCGCAGGTGGTCAATATCTCCACAATCAAACCCATCGATGAAGATCTCATTCTTTCCTGCGCTAAAGAGACTCGGGCAATCGTTACCGCAGAGGAGCACTCAATTATTGGTGGCCTGGGCAGTGCGGTAGCAGAAGTAATCAGTGAGAAATACCCTGTCCCTTTAAGGAGGATCGGCGTAAGGGACAGGTTTGGAACTTCCGGGAGCGCTGAGGAACTTATTGAGTACTTCGGTTTGACACCCGAGGCTATTGCAAAGGCTGCGCTCGAGGTCATACAGATGAAAGAGAATACCTCCGGCAGCGAGTCCCGGTAACCAAGAGCATGATAAAGATATTTCACCTTACGAAAGTCTATCCAAACAAATTTACCGCCTTGAGCGACATAACCCTGGAGATCAACAAGGGCGATTTTGCCTTTATTAACGGACAGAGCGGCGCCGGCAAGACTACTCTGCTCAAAATCATTGCCGCCATAGAAAGGGCAACCCAGGGAGAGATCATCGTTAAAGGCATCAACCTCAATAAGCTCAGGCGGCCGAAGATACCCTATCTACGGAGAAGCATCGGCTTTGTTTTTCAGGACTTCAAGCTTCTCCCGTACAAAACAGCCTTTGAAAATGTAGCCTTTGCCCTGGAGGTCATAGGGATGAGCCGAAGGGAGATCACGAAGAGGGTATCGAACGCCCTGCAACTGGTCGGTCTCGAAGACAGGCATAATTTCTATCCCCTCGGGATGTCCGGAGGTGAACAGCAGAGAATTGCCATTGCACGTTCGATCGTGAACGACCCCCCTCTCCTCCTGGCAGATGAGCCAACCGGCAACCTTGATGCATATATCTCTTCAGAGATTATAAACATCTTCAAAAATATTAATACACGGGGTACCACGATCGTATTTGCCACACATAACCGCGAACTTGCCAGCCGTTTCTCAACCAAAGTCATTACCCTTGACCAGGGAAGAAGGGTGAACTGAATGTCCCTGCGCACGTTCTCTTATTCTCTCAAGGATGCATTCAGGAGCATGAGGAGGAACCTCTTTACCAGTATCATAACCGTCGGGACAATTTCTATTGCTCTCTTCATCCTGAGCATCTTCCTTCTCCTGAGCCTTAACGTAAAGGAGACCATCCAGACCTTCGGGGACAGAATCCACATCACTATCTACTTGAGCGATGACCTCACAGATGAGGACATTCACGCCCTCATCAAACAGGTGACCGCCGTCCGTGAGACGCGTGATATTCGCTATATATCGCAGGATGATGCGCTCAATGAACTCAAAAGGATGCTTAAAAACCAGGATGGCCTCCTCGATGCTCTCTCACCCAACCCCCTTCCCCGATCCCTTGAGATTAAAGTAAAGAGAGAGTACCAGAACGCTGCTTCCATCGAGAGCCTGGTTAAAAAACTGAGCGGGTATAAAGGGATCAGCGACATCGAATATGGAGATGAGTGGCTGAATAAATTCACCACCGTTTTCAGTTTTCTCAATCTCGTAGGAATCCTGATTACAGGAATCATCATCCTTGCAACTATCTTCATTGTATCCAACACCATCAAGCTCTCCATCGCCAACAGACGTGACGAGCTTGAAATCATGAAGCTGGTAGGGGCGACTGACCGCTTCATTAAATTCCCCTTTTTCCTCGAAGGGCTCTTCCAGGGAACCCTTGGTGCCTTGATCTCCATAGGGCTCCTCTTCACCCTGTACCGGGTATCAAAGACTTGGCTCATTAATCACCGGCTCATTGAGCTCAGCTTTCTCTCACTCTCCTTTTTTCCTCAAGATCTCATCTGGATGATAATCCTCTCTGGCGCAGTGCTCGGCGCATTGGGGAGCTTGACCGCCCTCGGCAGATTCTTGAGGGGATAGATGCGCAGGATTTCACTCCTCATCACTTTCATCATCTTCATCTGTATCGTGCCATATGGACCCGCCCAGGATACCCCCGCAGAACTTGAACAAAAGCTCCTGAATGAAAAAAACAGGCTGGATGCAATCAAGCAGGAAATATCAAAGAAAAAGGACACGATCAAGAAGACGCAAAAAAAAGAACGGTCTATCCTTTCCCAGTTGAATGATATTGAAATGGGGCTCGCAAAAAAGAGGGGGGAAGTTAAGCGGCTACATCAGTCAATAGCCCGGCTTGAAAAGAAATTCCTGAACAATAGCGAAAAACTTTTTGATCTCACTAAACAAATGGACGGCCAGAAAGAATACCTGCAGAGGAGGCTCATCGCATTGTACAAATGCATGAGAAGCGGGGGTCAGGTCATTCTCCTCTCTCAATCGTCATACTACGACCTCATCAAAGCTACCAAGCTCATGGGAATTATCATAAGCAATGATCAGAGGGCGATTGAAAACTACAGCCGTGATATCTCTTCCATCAACACCTATCAGGCCGCTTTGCGGGAAGATAATGAGGAACTAAGGTCTCAACTCGCACAGGTAGAAACCAAGGAGAAAGAAATAAAGCAGAAACAGGATAAAAAGGTATCCCTCCTTCAGGCCATCAGGAGTGAGAAATCGCTCCAGCTTGCAGCGGTCAAAGAACTGGAAAGCTCTTCCCGGAACCTTTTGGAGCTGATCAAACGGCTTGAGCGGGAGGTCAACGAAAAAGCGAAACTCACGCCAATGCCCGGCATCAAAGGATTTGCCCTCATGAAAGGGAAGCTTCCGTTCCCGGCCAGCGGAAAGATCGTCAGCTATTTTGGCAAGTCACGGAATAAAGAACTTCACACCTCGTTCTTTCAGAAGGGTATCGAGATTGCTGCCCCGAGTGGTTCTGACATCAAAGCAATTTATACCGGAAGAGTATTGTACGCAGACTGGTTGAAAGGATACGGGAAAATCATTATAATTGATCATGGTGAAGGTTACTACACACTCTCTGCCCATACTTCTGAACTCTTAAAAAAGGTGGGAGATGAAGTGAAGGCCGGTGAAACGATAGCCCTGGTGGGAGATACCAATTCTCTCAAGGGGAGCTGTCTCTATTTCGAAATCCGTTACCACGGCAACCCCCAGGACCCTTTAGAATGGCTGGCAAAAACTGAATGATAGGAATTATGGAAAAAACGTATCGCAAGAGCGACCATAAAAATCTATCGCAAGAGCGACCCCAAGATTTTACGGAGGAAATATGAACAACAGATCTTTCAAGGAAAAGTTATTCTGGCCACTTCTGATTACCCTTGCTCTCATCATGCTGCTCAATCTGAATATTACCGGCAAGGTTGCAGCCGTCACCGGAGACACCTATGAAAAATTAAAGATTTTCAGCGATGCCTTAACCATCGTCCAGAAGAACTATGTCGATGAGGTAAAGGTTGACGACCTGATCTACGGGGCAATAAAAGGCATGCTGGAAACCCTTGACCCTCACTCCGGTTTCCTTCCTCCTGATGCCTACAAGGAACTGCAGGTCGAAACCAAAGGCACCTTTGGAGGGGTCGGCATCGAGATCACCCTCAAGGACGGAATATTGACGATTGTATCCCCCATTGAAGATACCCCGGCGTACAAAGCCGGTATCATAAGCGGCGATCAGATCGTGAAGATTGATGGCAAGTTTACAAAGAATATGACCCTGACTGATGCAATAAAAAATATGCGTGGAGCGGAAGGCACGAAGGTGACTCTCACCATCATGCGGGAAGGACTTTCTGAGCCGAAGAATTTCACCCTCACCAGGGCAATTATTCAAATTAAGAGCATTAAGTATAAAAAACTTCAGGATGACCTGGGATACATCCGCATCGCTCAGTTCCAGGAAAAAAGTGATCGTGATTTCGAAACGGCATTACATCAGCTGGAGTCCGGTGAGAAGCCTCTGAAAGGATTGGTTATTGACCTCCGCAATAACCCCGGCGGACTCCTTGATCAGGCGATAAAAATCAGCGATTTCTTCATCGATGAAGGCGTTATTGTTTATACCGAAGGCAGGGTGGAGAGCCAGAAAATAAAATTCTTTGCCCATAAGAACGAAAAGATCCATGACTATCCCATGGTTATCTTAGTGAACGGAGGAAGTGCCAGTGGCTCGGAAATTGTTGCCGGTGCCCTGCAGGATCACGGAAAGGCCGTGCTTGTAGGAACCCAGACCTTCGGCAAAGGATCGGTTCAGACGATCATACCCCTCGATGACGGTTCCGGGATCCGTATCACCACTGCCAAGTATTATACACCTAATGGGAGGTCAATCCAGGCCAAAGGCATCACTCCTGACATTACTGTGGAAGACAGACTGCCTGGTACTGATAAAGAAGGGAAAAAGATCCAGTTTCTCAAGGAATCTGATCTGGAACGTCATCTCCCTGGTGAAGAGGGTGAAGAACCTGTTGAACAGGTGAAGCCGAAAGGGAAGTTAGGTGAGAAAAAAGAAGTTGAGGATGAGACCAAGAAAGAAGACCCTCCTCTTGATGAGGCAATCCGTCTGCTGAAATCGTGGAGTATCTTTAAGGGAACTCTTTCGAAAAAACTTTAAGAAACAGGATGATGAAATACAAACAGAGAATCCTGAGAGGGCCCCAGAGGCCCTCTCTTTTTAGGTCTCCTCTCTTTTACGTTTTTATTACTGCCCTCCTCAGTTTCATAGTCTTTTACCAGTTCGCCGGCAGGGATATCCTGCATGAACTGAGCAGAAAAAATCTCTCACTCCAGCTCCGTCGTGAAGGCGAAGCGCTCAATCATCTCCTCTACCACCAGTTCTTTATCCTTGGATTGAAAAAAGAGGATGTAAAACTCACTCTCAAAAAGGTTGAAAAGGATAGGATCTCGTGGAGTGTGTATCAGATAGAGATACTTCTGCCTAAACATCTCCCTGTTCAACAAGTAAATGAATCTTTTAAACATGAAATCAAATTTTCTCTACCTGCTCTCTTTCTTCAGTCTCGTCTCCTTGAAAACGGAAAATGCCAGTTGACTATTCAGCAGGATGAATTCACTCTCGCTGAGTTGACATTCGTCCCTGCTTCTGCTTCGAAACCGCCGCAGATTGAATCCAAACCTGTCATCACGGGAAGGGTCGCAATTGTCATTGACGATCTGGGGCCTAATCTCAGTATCGCGCGTGAATTGCTCGCACTCAATTATCCCCTCACCTTTTCCATACTCCCTTTTTATTTTCATTCGAAGGATATCGCATTGGAGGCAAACTCCAAAGGCAAAGAGGTCATACTACATCTCCCTCTTGAACCCAGAGATAATCAAGACCTCAAACCTGAGAAGGGCACACTGTATACCTGGATGGATGAAGATAAGATATTAGCCCAACTGCGGGAAGACCTATCTGCTATCCCGTATGTAAGCGGGGTAAATGGACATATGGGTTCAAGGTTCACTGAAGATAAAAGGAGCATGGGAGTATTGTTCAGAGAACTAAAAATTCTGGATCTTTATTTTTTGGACAGTCTCACAACCAACAAAAGCGCAGGATCAACCGTAGCACAGAATGTAGGAATACGATATGGAAAGAGGGATGTATTCATCGACCGAGATTTAGAGGATAGCACCATAGAGGATCGCCTCCTTCAATTAGCAGAACTCTCTAAGAAAAGAGGGTATGCCATCGGTATCTGCCACCCCTCTCCTGATACGATCAATACTTTAAAAAAGATGCTGCCTCTGCTTTCATCTGAAGGGATTGAGGTGGTATCCCTGTCACAGATCATCAACCATTCAGCTCAAAAACCCTGACCAGCAAGGCTTTTGCATGACAATCTGTGAATATTGCAATAGCATTTTTATAGAACAAATGAATACTCTATCATAGGACGTTATACCAATGTCTGAAAGAAGCTTGGACTGGTTGAGACAGGCAGAAAAAGATATAGAGAAAGCCAAATCTGACCTTGAAACTGGCTACTACGAATGGGCCTGTTTCACTGCCCAGCAGGCAGCAGAGAAGGCAATTAAAGGGGTATACCAACATATTCACGGCGAAGCAGGGGGACATGGCACGAAAGCGTTGCTGGAAAATCTTCCCTTTGAAGACCGTCTTGCCTGGTTAGACGATGCCAGGTTCCTCGATAAACTGTATATCCCTACCCGGTACCCTAATGGTCTGCCCCAGGGAATCCCGCATGATTATTTCACAAAAAGCGATGCCGAGCAGGCCATAGAGGCTGCTTGGAGGATCTATGAATGGTGTAAAAGTAAAATTTCTCAATCGTGATGAAGTCTTCCCACGCTTAGCGACATGTGCGAAGCAATTGCTCGCTTCCAAGCCTGATGTGCTGGAAGTAAGCCTCTTCGGCTCATTCGTCCGGGGGAATTATGCCCCTGGAAGTGATGCAGATATTTTTATACTATTGAAGAAGGATCAGAGAAGATTCATTGACCGGATCCCTGAATTCCTCGACCACTTTCCTGGAGTTGGTGTTCCGATCGAGGTTTTTCCCTATACCATTGAGGAGATAGAGAAAATGGAGGATCAAGGTTTTATCAAGACCATCCAGAAAGAAAAGATAACCCTCGATTCCCGTTATTGACACCTTAAAAAGGAGAAGAGTTTCTATGCACCACCTACTACTACAAACTGGAAGACATTGACCTCAACGGAACTAGTACAATGCACGGGCCGGTGAGCGCTATGCCGAGAAGACTCGGCAGGGATTAGGGAATCGGGGTTCGGGTTTAGGAAAATACGGAATTCGGATTGCGGAATGTAGAGACATGCCATGGCATGTCTCTACGGCCTGACGGCCTGCGGTGTTATGTAGGGGCAATCCGCCTAAGGCGGATGGTTGCCCATCTTACAGGGCAGGCACGGGGGCCTGCCCCTACGCCTTCATAATCCCTCTGGGCGGACACCCCGTGTCCGCCCTTCCATTTTTATTTGCCACCAAAATTATCGTTCAGTTTATCCTCCCAAATTCCCTGGTTGTAAATTATTCTTGCGTACTGAGGATTATGGTTCTATAATAGAACCATAATGAATTTTTCTAAGGAGTAAAATTATGCCTGTAAACCTCTCTGTCAAAAATGTACCGGACCATATTGCCGAACGATTGCGTCAGCGTGCTGCCAAGCATCACCGTTCTCTCCAGGGGGAGCTCATTGCTATATTGGAAGAAAATGTTACTACGAAACGATCGCTGACGCCTCTCGAGCTTCTCAGTGAAGTGCGAGCCTCTGCATTAAATACCCCGGAAGAGTCGGCAGATTTTATCAGGAAAGAAAGAGATGCTCGTTCGCGTCGTTGATGCTTCCGCACTGGGTGCTCTCGTGTTCGGAGAACCAAAAGCAGAAACGATTGCCAGTACACTTACAAATGCCTCTCTGGTTGCACCTGCCTTGCTCTGGTTTGAATTGGCCAGCATCTGCCTAAAAAAAATAAAAGCGCATCCAACACAGAAGACTATGATCCTAAAGGCCTTAAATCTCGCAGGCAGGCTCACAATAGACATTGTCGAGGTGAACCATTCTGGAGTGATAACATTAGCCAAAGAGACTGGCCTTACAACATACGATGCCAGTTATGTATGGCTTGCTAAACAGCTTAAGGGTGAACTGGTAACCCTCGACGCAAAAATGCTCAGGGTGGTCAACCGATTCTGATGTCGCTCTTAGCCCTATCAGAAAGGTCAGGCATCGGTACCCCTACATAAGACCGAAGGCCCACCGAAGGTGGGTATGCCTTCGTTCTCCATTTCGCACTCCAAATTTCGCACTCCGAATCTTTTCCGCCTTTCACTTGGGCGCAATAAATTGCGCCCCTACATAAGACCGTAGGCCGTCAGGCCGGAGGCCGCTCCTGCGGTAATTCTTTTATTCCACAATCTAAAATCCGCAATCAGATTCTCCACGCTCCACGCTTCGTGCTTCACGCTAACGCTCACTCCCCAAACATCCGGTATTCCACCTTCTCCCCGGGGTTCACGACAATAAACTCATCATCCCAGATCCCGGTGAGCATTTTCTTGATTAAAGCATCTGAACCCTTGATCTCCTCAAACCTGAGGGAGAACTTTTCTGCTACCATCCACGCATAGGCACGGTAACGCTCAACCTGATAATCCCCTGTGTTGATGAATACTAAACGGGAATAGTGTTCTATCATCTTTTTAGCAAGCCAGATGGCCTTTTCGTCGTCATACATTTCCCTGAACTTCAAATATTCTTTATAGGGATCCCCCCCATGCTCTATCCATCCCTTGGTTAAATAATACGTGCCTGGCTCGCGGTAAAATTCGCCCTTATACCTTCTCTGTGAACCCATGAAGATACCAATACAGTCATGGACACGTGGTATCACCAGCTTGGAGCGGGAAGCGAGACCTATGGTTCCTTTACAGCAGAGACCATAGCCCAGAAGGATTACATCAGCCATCTTCTCCTGGTTTATTATCTCCTGGAGAACTTTATTGAGTTTTTCTGGTTTCTCGTGAAGCCCGAATTCAAGAGCCTGGTAGTCATAGGTCGGGGGAAGAATCTTCTCTATCTCCTCCCCAATTGTTCTGCAAGCTATTACCTTAACTTTTTTACCGCTGAGAGCTGACAGCTGATCGCTGAAAGCTTTCATTAACGCCTATCCCATCTCTTAAACAGATTATGGGAAATCCCGAAAAGATCCAGCACCTTGCCCAAGGTATGATTTACCAGGTCATCAATGGTTTTTGGATTACAATAAAAGGCAGGGACAGGGGGGAGGATGATTCCACCCATTTCCGTGATCTTTTTCATGTTCTCGATGTGACCTAAATGGAGAGGCGTCTCGCGGAAGAGCAGAATCAGTTTCCGCCTTTCCTTGAGCATCACATCTGCTGCCCTGGTGAGAAGATTATCGGTATACGAGTTTGCTATTGCAGATAAGGTCTTGGCGCTGCAGGGTGCAACGACCATGCCCTCGGTAATGAAACTGCCGCTTGAGACAGGGGCAAAGAGGTCATCGTTCTCATAGGTATAGTTTACCATATCGATGATCTGTGCAATCCTGTGCGGTGTTTCCTCTTCAATGATCTTAACTCCAGTCTCCGTAATAACCAGGTGCGTTTCAATCTCAGGATAGCCTCTGAGAATCTCACACAGCCTAATTCCGTAAATAGATCCACTGGCGCCTGAGATACCCACGATAAGCCTCACATATACCTCCTTATGGAGAAATCCAAAAGAAACAGAATTCAGAAGCCAGAAGTCAGAATTCAGAATAAAATATTCTGGCTCCTGTCTCCTGTATTCTGGATTCTCATGCTTTTTGACATTTGAGCTTTTTAAGCACCCGTAAAACCTCTCCAAAAGCCTTGTCACAGTTATCGATGAACTTTTCTATTCCCCTCTGGTCAATCCTGTCTTGATGGATACCGACAGTAACCACGACTACCTTGTTCAAGGCTGATGACAGCTTCTCGGAGAACTCTTTTGCGATGATATCCTCTTTATGGCCAAGGAGGGTAAAGACCGAAGAGGTTGAGCTTACTTTCTCCGGCTCTCTGAGGCTCTTGCGGGGGAGGGCAATGGCTACCGTTCCAACATGAGGCCGGTTCCCTCCCCAGATGGAAATAACCAGATCCTCACCTACCAGCCGACCGTGGGCGTGTACCTGGAAACTCCCCCGTCCGCATATTAATCTGAATTCGCTCATGTTTATCCGCCAGCTATAGGAGGGAATATGCTCAACACATCACCCTCCTGCAATACCTTTTTCTCTTTCTCCTGGTGCTGGATTCCGTTGACCAGAATGATCAACGGTATCTCCTTGGGAATCTTCAATTGTTCAACAATCTCCGCCACCGTGTTTCTTTCCTTCACATCCATCGTGCAGGAATACTTGTCAGATCCGCTGGGCAGGTATTCCCGCAGTGTAGCAAACAGTTTCACCATGATCTTCATTTACCCTTCACCCCCTTAGATATCTCTATGATATCCTGATGTCCAATGCCCTTTCTGTAATCAACAAAGTAGATCACTCGTGGTTTCACCTTTATCCATGCCAGTTCCTTAGCCGGAAATTCGGCTACGTAAGGGAACTTCTTGATCAGAATCCTCCTCGCTCTCTGAATCTGATTTTTATCGGTCAGGACAAAAGCCTCACCTGCAAGTGATACCCCCTTTGTCTTTGTTAGATCATCGCTCTTTTCCCCCACCGTGAGAGACACCTTTGGATTGAACCTGATGTTGTCTACTTTGCTTGCAGTGGCGTACGTAGCGATATAGAAGGTAAGACCATCATTGACATAATCTACCATATTTGCCTGTGGATAACCATCTCGCCGTAGAGTTGCCAGGGAACAGATCTCCTTCTCTTTCAGGTAATTCATCACTTCCCTTTTTGCCCTCTCCTTCATGCTGCTCAGTACTTTTTTAGGTCCCTTGGATATTTTAATCATAAAGTCTCCACAAATAACTCTTTGTTTCCTTTTTAAGAATAATATAGAATAAATAAATTGTCGAGAGGAAGAAAATATAGTGTGAAAGAAGTTGGAATGTCAGCAATCTTGATTATTATTTTGATTTGCAGAAGAGAGAGGTATAATGAATGATATAATTGTTACTATCCTCGTTGTCGATGACGACTCATATGTACGGGAATCGACTGCCTCGCTGCTGGGCGAATTCGGTTACACTGTAGTTACCAGCATCAACGCCCGCGACGCTCTCGCAAAGCTCAAGGAAAAAAAGTTTGACGCCGTACTGACAGATATCAAGATGCCGGAAATTACTGGCGTTGAACTCCTTGACAAGATCCATACGCTCAATCCTGAAATACCTGTTGTCCTGATGACTGCCTATGCTGACCTTGATGTTGCAATTAACGGCATCAAGAAAGGTGCCTTTGATTTTGTCACCAAGCCCTTTTCACCTGACTACCTTATGCATACGATCGAAAGGGCGGTCAAGTATACCAAACTAGTTCAGATGGAAACGAACTACAAGTCCATGCTTGAGGATACGGTGAGGAAGAAAACACAGGAACTGGCTGATGCCCTCTTAATAACAAAAGCTTTGAGTAAAGAAGTCATCGAGCTTCTGACGATAGTTGCTGAATTCAGGGACACCGATACCGGCGTCCACATTACGAGGATCGGCCTCTTTGCACAAAAGATCGCTGAGGCACTGGAGATGCCTTCAGAATTTGTTGAGATAATAACGTTTGGAAGCCTCATGCACGATATCGGTAAGATTGGCATACCTGACAGCATTCTCTTAAAACCAAGCCCTCTTACCTCAGCGGAATTTGAGATTATGAAGACCCATACCATCATCGGAGAGAAAATTCTCTCCCGCTCATCCCACCCTTATCTGAAAATGGCCGCATCCATTGCGTTGAATCATCACGAAAGGTGGGATGGCACCGGGTATCTTCGCGAATTAAAGGGCGAAAATATTCCCATTGAAGGGCGTATCGTCATGGTCTGCGACCAGTACGATGCCATCAGGAGCAAGCGGCCCTATAAACCGCCGCTCAGTCATCAGGAAGCTTTTACGATTATTACAGAAGGCGACGGGAGGACCATGCCCGTCCACTTTGATCCGAGGGTGCTGAAGGCATTCATTGAAGTTGCCCCTGATTTCAAAGAAATATTTGACACGTATCAGGATCGATGAGCTATTTGAAATCAGCAAGCCTGACCCTGCCCTTTCCAGTATAGGTAAGCTTTCAGTTTTCAGCGTTCAGCCTTAGTTATTCCAGTAATACTCTCCTTGCTGAAGTCGATGAAAACATCCTTCTCATCTCCACTCGTGAGGAGAACTTCAGTCTGCTCGAGGACGGTACCGATAATCTCAGCGGTTATCTCCCTGTCACTGAATCTTTTCAGCAGCACAGGAGTATTGTTACTCTGTGCGCAGAGAATGAACCCATAGCTCAGGAAGGCCTTCAGCCAGTCGACCGGATCAAATCCTTCAGGTCTGGGGACAGCATCAAGATTTATCAGCCCGCCCTTTCCCGAATTCTCAAGCAACAGGCAAATCGTCCCGACGATCCCGCCGTTACTTACGTCCTTTGCAGTTGAGCAGATGCCATCTTCAGCCAGGGAGGGTAAGACTTCAAGACGGGCAAGGACCGCCTCAGAACTCTTGCCGGAATTGGCATCCCAGCTTATGACTGATGCGCAGGCATTCCCCCTTCCCTCCAGATCAACAGCGAGGATGATGTCATCCCCTGCCCGGGCGCTGCTGCTGGTTAAGAGTTTTTTGGCTTCGCCCAGGATAGCAACAGAAAGGGAGATCTCTTGAGCGTCCGGGTGAAGGTGTCCTCCTACCATCGGGACCTTGAACTTCTGGCACCCTTTTCTGATTCCCTCCATCACCTTCTGGTAATCACCGGCCGTTGTCGCCCCCAGCACGTTGACCATGGCAAGAGGCCTTCCGCCGGTTGCGTAGATATCGTTCACGCAGGCCATTACTGAAGCCTTTCCCGCTGCATAGGGGTCATCCCTGATTAACCGTGGCCAGATCCCCTCAGCTGCCAGGAGGAGGTATCTGTCGCCGTAAGCAATGGCTGCAGCATCCTCTCCAAAATCAGTCACCGTATTCCCGAAGTCAGATACAAATCTCAAAATTTCTGTTACCCGATAGATATCTCTCTTTCTGGTAATGCCGGGATAATTCCTCAGTTCGCTAATAATATCCTTAAGCATAATCAGCACCAGAGAATTCAGTAGTCAGGATACAGAATACAGAATATTTATCTCCTGGATTCTGACTTCTGTATTCTGAATTCCTTTCTCCTATTTACTTGACCCCTGGAACCCTGGAACCCTTTCTTCAATTCTGCTTCCATCAACTGATGCGGTGCCCCATGATAATTAAATACTTCACCTGCCTTAGACCAGCCACAGCGCTTGAAGAACAGAACGTTTCTTACCTGGATATAGGCAAAAAACCTTTTAGCATTGTTAGCCTGTGCTATCTCTACTGCCTTCTCGATTAAAAGCCTGCCCGCCCTACCCCGGAAGCCTTTGAGCACGGCAAGCCTGCCGCCAAACCAGATCCCTCTTCCTTCCTCGTAGACCCGCACGGTACCAATAATTCTCCCGCCCTGAAAAGCAGCAATGTGGATAGCTCTTTTATCATATCTGTCACGGTCAGTTCTTGCAAAAAGATTCTGCTCCTCAACAAACACCTGTTTCCTTATCCGGTAGCAGTCTTCAAGCTCGCCCTCTGACTTAACCTGCCGGCAAACAATTGCGGAAATTAGATTTTGGATTTTTGATTTATTCCACATTCCACATTTCTTTTCTGCCCCCTATGATTCAACTACAGAGTTACCAAAGTAATCATTTATCTCAACATATCTTTCCCTGAGCCTTTCAGGAGAGATGCTGCAGAAGCTCTTGCGGCAGAGGGTAAAATGCAGGTCTTTAAGATTCTCTTCATGGTCAATATTCCCCTCTGCGCTGAGCATGTCATAAAGCTCAGAACCCGGTAAAGGAATGAACATACTGAAGCAGTACTTATCCAATGCGAGTAATTTAGCAAGTTCGAAGGTCGCATCTATATCTTTTTCTGTTTCTCCGGGGATACCGATCATGAAAAATCCTGCAATCTTTACATATTTTCTGGCGATTGATACCGCTCTCTGAATCTGCTCAATGGCATAGTCTTTCTTTAAAACTTTGAGACTCCTCATTGAGCCAGACTCAATGCCCAGATCAATCTGGATAAGACCGGATTCTGCCATCATCCTTACCTCATCCTTATCAATCAGGTCTACCCTCGTATTGCACTGCCAGACCATGTTGAGGGTTCTTCTCTTTATTTCTCCACAGAACTCTTTAACCCATCCGCCCTTGAGGTTGAAAATGCTGTCCTTGAACCAGATTCCCTCCACATGGAAATTGTCCCTCAAGAATTCCATTTCATCAACGACTTTCCTGGGATTCTTGATCCGGTAGCGCTTACCCATGGTACTCTTTACCGAACAGAACGAACAGCGGTAAGGGCATCCCCGGGATATCAGCATGGAAATCCCTTTTATCCCGCGCAGGTTCTCGTTGTAACGGACATACGCCTCCACGGGGAAGGAACCATAATCGGGGAGAGGAAGGGCATCGGGATCTGCAATCAATTGCGCCCTCTCTCCGATAATATATTCGCTCCCTGCCCGGTAGCAGAGACCATCTGTTTCAGGACGGGGATTGGATGCGATGGAGTTGAGAAGGCTTTCCAGCGCATATTCACCCTCACCCCTCACCACGTAATCAATATCAGTGTTTTTAAGAAGCAAAAGAGGATCGAGTGTAGGATGAACGCCACCGGTAATTACCTTTGTATCTGGGAGAACCGATTTAGCAACCCTCGCTATCCTGAAAGCCGAAAACACGGTAGAACTCATTGTGGTGATACCGATACAGTCGGGCTTCTTTTTTGCAAGAATTTCCCGGAACTGCAACTCGTCCATTCTCATTCCCGGCATGTCAAGAATTTCCGCTTTCATTCCTTTTACTTTAAGATATGCCACGAGCGCTGCAAGACCCAAGGGTGGTTCAAAGGGGACAACATACATGTTGCCCTTCCTCACCCAGGAAAGATGGTCCTGGTACCTTTCGTCCATTTCCCGAGTTTCAAAATACGGTGGGTTGATGAGAAGTATGTCCATATTAAACCTCGGGGCTGGGGGTCTGGGGTTCGGGACTCGGTAAAGAATAAAACCAGTTGATATAGAATCTCACTAATCCCTAATCCCTGTTTTCCATTACTTCCATGAGTGCCGAGCAGCAGTTACAGCGGACACACCCAAACGAAGACTCCCGCGGGTCTACGTGATGCTTCCTCAAAATCTCCCCTACCCTTCTGAAGACTGTTACCACATCTTCAACTGCAGGCGGAAGACAGTTTTCGAGTTCAGTCCCGGTTAACGGTCGAAAGACGCTCACAAAGGGAATTGCCCCTGAAGCGGCGACGGCTCCCGAGCCTGCAATCGTTGATTCAACCGGCTCCAGACCAATGATCAGCCAGGATGATACCTGATTTCTCCCGAACAGCTTTACTGCATATTCCATGGCCTCAAAATACCTCTCACGCGGTATGGCGGACTTTCCAGGGCAGATCTTCTTCCGGCACCGCTCATCATAGGCCTCCAGGTTAAAACTGATCGTGTTCAGCCCTGCCTCATAGAGGTCTTTAATCCACCTGAAATCCTCTGGCGGACAGATTTGAGCGGCTATGGGGATGTTACTCACTTTTCTTATTTCCTGGATGGTTTTAAGATAGAGGCCTGCACCGCGGTCTTCACCCGGCAAAGTTCCGGCATTGAGGTTAAGCTCTGAAAAATGTAACCCCGCACCTTCCAGGTGAGCAACGCAATAGGCAATATCTTTTGGGTCTTTGTTCCTGCTTGCAGGCCCGGTCCTGAGAGCGCAGTATTTACATCCTTTTCCCTCGGCCTTGAAAATGCAAAAATCGGAAAGAGCCGATGCCAGGATATCTGTGAAATGCACCTGAACCACCTGGTCAAAGTTCTTCCCGTCGGGAAGTTTCAGGCCATACCATTCAGGTTCAGGAATATCCTCTACATCCAAAAAAGGGTTGCCATTTTTCAGAATCTTTTTTTCGAGAAATGAAAAGGAGAATGGTGAGTCCTTAACAAACCTCTCCCGCACCGCTACATTGACAGGATATTTCCCGCGTTCAGGGTCAAGAATGAAACATTTACCCTCTGATAATGATGCCCTTTTGTTCGGCTGATAAGGCACGGGGAGTTCTGATCCCAGGTCACACCTCACGCCCTTACAGAAAAGTTCCGCCTTTTTTCTGATGATATCCATACCTTCACCAATCAGTGTTTAATTAATTTTCCTCAAAACGGGTAATGGCTGAACAGGAACCGCACCTGACGCACCCTGCCTTGACTGCTCTCCAGGAAAGGTGATGCCTGAAAAGTAACGAGGCCACATCCTGGTACACTGAGGAAAGATATTCCGGATCAGGCGGCACTGATGAAGAAAAAGGCGTTCCCGGTATAGGACGGAGAGGCAAAATGTACGGGTATACTCCTCTATCACAGAGCATCTCTGCCCCTTCGATCAGAGAATCCCTGTCCTCACCTAAACCTGCAATGACAAAGCTGCTTACCTGATTCCTTCCGAACAGATCAACTGCAACCCTCCAGCATTCCTGGTACCCCTTGATTCCTATCCTGGCCTTGGCAGGACATACCTCTGTCAACACCTTGTAGTCGAAGCTCTAGATATGAATCCCGGCCGTATCTACCCCCGCATCCTTCAATACATGGAGAAGGTTGAGATCCTGAGGAGGCACAAACTGGAGATGAACAGGAAGTCCGGTCTTCGCCTTGATCGCTTTCACACACGAAGCGAGGTGACTAAAGGCATTGGCCTCGTCCTCCTGAGTGCCTGTGGTAAGCGTTATATG
>JAPLJA010000074.1 GCA_026388815.1 Pseudomonadota bacterium | reverse complement strand
CCTTCCCTTCCGCCATTCATTTTCTCCAGAAGAAACAGTGGCTGAGATCAAAAAGGTTTCGGGTGCTCAATTTGATCCAGGACTGGTCAAGATATTCGTAGACAATGTGGAGAGAAGGGCATTTCACTAAACCAAAATAATCAGACAAAAGAGTTTATTTTGTTTACATAAATGTTGTATACTGTTTAATATTGGATAAAAACGATAATAATATTAACATTTATATAAAATAGCTGGGTTAAATATGAAAGATTGTCCACTGGCAAGAGAAGATCTCGTGTTACAGGATTTGGGGACTGAATTAATGCTCTATGATCCGAAGAATGACTCTGCCCATGTCCTGAATCATACGGCCGTTGTTGTTTTCAAGCTCTGTGATGGAAAGCACAGCCTCGAAGATATAACCTCCGAGGTAAAAGATAAATTTAAAATGAACGAAGGATATGACCTTTCTCGAGACATCATAAATTTTCTTGGAGAGTTTAAGACAAAAGGATTGTTGAGAGTCTCTCAATAAAAGAGAGAAATGGGTACAGACAAAAATAAAAAAGAAATAGAGGTGGAGAAAGACGTGCCCTATGAGCCCCCTAAAATTGTGAACTACTATGAAGAGGAGTTATTGGATTTTATGGGGCCTGCAAATACTTGTTCTCAATTTCAGACTTGTGCTTTTTTCTCCGGTGCGATTGTTGGCTGCTAAGAGCTAACATATCAGCACACTCGTTTCTTTAGGAGGCTGGTGTGTTATCAGTCCCATCCGTTAACCAGGCAGTAATACACCGTCAAAAAAAAGGCATTCACCTTTTACTCCACCCTCAAAAGCCATATTGGCTGACAATAAATAATTTGGGTTACCTCAGTTCAATAAGTAAGTGCAACACCAAAAGAGATTTATGGGATTTGGGACAGGTGAGAAAAGGTTTGACCGGGGAAGAGGATTAAAATATACCACTCTCTTATTCTGAGATAGAGATGTTAAAAATGTTCAGTACGGGAGCAAGTGAGGATTAGCATTATGCCTGAAATTCGTCAGAACCTGATAACCAGAGAGTGGGTAATCATCGCAACGGAGAGGGCTAAACGGCCAGAGGAGTTTGCTCAAAAAAATAGGGTAAAGAAAGAAATCCCCAGCTATGTTCCAAACTGTCCTTTCTGTCCGGGTAATGAGGATAAGACACCTGGTGAAACGTACCGCATGGGTGGAGTTGGAAAAGACTGGAAGATTCGGGTCGTACCCAACAAGTTTGCAGCCCTTTCCCGAGAAGGGGATTGTAAGCGAATAATGGAAGGAATAAAAAGGTCGATAAACGGTAAAGGTATTCATGAGGTCTTGGTTGAAACTCCCCTCCATAACATGACTACGGCTTTGCTTCCGGTAGAACAGATTCGGACTATTGTCGAAATGTATAAAAACCGCTTCTTAGCTGCATACCAGGATGAGTGTGTGGAACATGTGGTGGTTTTTAAAAATCACGGAGAGGGGGCGGGTACATCCCTGGAGCATCCCCATTCCCAGCTCATTGCTACGCCGGTCGTTCCCAGTCAGGTCCGGGAGAGAATGGAAGAGGCAATCCGTTACTTTGATGATACGGGAGAATGTGTCTTCTGCCGCACTCTGAAAGAAGAGCTGGGAGACGGTGACAGGATTGTCTGGGAAGGGCAATCGTTCGTAGCGTTTATCCCTTACGCTGCGCTTTCAGCCTTTCATACCTGGATTTTTCCTAAACGGCACAACGCTTCTTTTGGAAGCATTACCAGAGAAGAGATGGATGATTTGGCTATTACTTTGAAGACTGTCATGGCGAAATTCTATTACGGACTTGACAACCCGGACTTTAACTATGTAATCCGTTCCCTTTCTTTAGAAGAGAATGACGAGGAATGCTGTCACTGGTATATAACGATAGTCCCGCGCGTATCGAAGGCAGCAGGTTTTGAGCTCGGTTCAGGGATGTTTATCAACACTGCACTCCCTGAGGAGAGCGCGAAATTCCTGCGAGAGACAAAAGTACCGTTTTAGGACCTTATTTCTTTACCTTATCCTTATTATTTTTTAGCTTTTCAATATTCTTGTCAGCCTCCTCCAGAGCCTTGTCTATCTCCTGCTTTTCGGTATGGGTCAACACCCCATCAGCACCAGCCTTTCTAATCATGTCTTCAATTTTTTTCTGCTCATCAAGGAGAGCCTGAGCTTCAGCCTGGGTGACTGATCCTTTATTGGTGCCCTTGTTAATCTTTTTCTGGTGATTCTCAAGCCTCTTTATAAGAGGTTCAAACTCCTTGGGCAGAGTGCTTAGTGATGGAAGTGGAGGAGAGGGTGGAGGGACTACTTCTTTCTTTACGGTATCCTTGTTCTTCCTGAGATTCTGAATGTTAGACTCTGCTGTAAGAAGGGCTTTATTTATCTCTTTTTTTTCTTCATTGGTTAGTTTTGCATCAGCATTTGCGGCCTTGATCATCTCTTCGATTATTTTCTGTTCATCCATGAGGGTCTGAACTTCAGCAGGGGTGAGGGTGCCGTCACTAATACCCTTATTGATTTGCTTGAGGTGCTGATCGAGTCGATCCTGATATTGTTCAGCTAGGCCAGTGTAAGGGATTAATATCATGAGTCCAATACAGAGAAATAAGACAAAGAGCCTATTCATCGTTTCCTCCTTTTTAGGATTGATGGTCATCAAATGTATCATAGAGAATAAAATTGTCAAGCATCCTGGTCGGTCGGGAAGCGATTCCTTGACAGGGCTGGAGAAAGATGTTAAGTATAAAATTGTCTCGTGAATACTCAACAATTGAGTCGGGGCGTAGCGCAGTCCGGTTTAGCGCACCTGAATGGGGTTCAGGGGGTCGCTGGTTCGAATCCAGTCGCCCCGACCACAATATACTATTCAGTGGATTTTACCTCAGGTAAATCCCCATATAATTTTCGCTTTTGATAGTTAAACATTTCAATTGCAGTTGTGATGACCAGGACGAAAGAGACCATTAAGGATTTACCGAGAGTTGAAAGACCAAGAGAGAAGCTGATACGGTACGGTCCGGGAAGATTGTCTAACGCTGAACTCCTGGCAATAATTCTCAGGTCTGGAACGAAGGGCCAAAATGTAGTAGAACTGGCCGGAAGAATATTTAAGCGATTTGGATCAGAAAAGCTACCCACCTTAACCTTTGAAGATTTGAAGAGCTATCCGGGATTAGGCCCAGCCAAGTCATGTGAGATTGTTGCATGTTTTGAGTTGGGGAAAAGGCTGCTCAAAGATAAACGGGCGCAAATTTATTTAACGCCAAAAGATATCTGGGAAGAGTTAAAGGATGTGCGGGATCATAAGAAGGAGCATTTTATAATTTTTTACCTTGATAGCCGAAACCAGGAGATCAAGCGAGAAGTCATTTCCATAGGGTCGCTGAACACCAGTGTGGTTCATCCAAGAGAGGTTTTTGAACCAGCGGTGAGGAATTATGCTGCTCACATTATCGTAGCTCACAACCACCCGTCAGGAGAGCCGGATCCGTCAAAAGATGATCTGGAGCTTACGGAACGATTGCTGGAAGCTGGTAAAATTTTAGGCATAGAGGTGTTAGATCACATTATTGTTTCCCATAATGGGTTCTTGAGCTTCAAGGAAAAAGGATTGATTCCGTGAAAAGGGACATTTCATTGACCATCGTCATGGTAATTGCTATAGTTACAAGAATAATCTGAGCACAACAAACGGGAGAATAACTGGTTGGGAAACTCTATGAAAAAGAAAATCCTCGTGACCAATGATGATGGGATTTATTCGGAGGGAATCATTACCCTTGCAGCATCCCTGAAGCCATTGGGTGAGGTATGGATGGTGGCACCAGACCGCGAGAGAAACGCAGTAGGCAGATCACTCACCCTCCATCGTCCCCTTCGGATACAGAACATCGCCCTGCGGCGTTTTGCAGTGAATGGAACTCCCACTGACTGTGTTATGCTGGGAATTAACTGGATAATGAAAGTGAGGCCACATTTAGTGGTCTCAGGAATAAATAAAGGACTGAACTTGGGCGAAGATATCTCTTACTCTGGCACAGTTTCAGCAGCAATGGAGGCTACGCTCTTAGGGATTCCTGCCTTTGCCATATCGCTTGACACGAACGGCGGAGTTTCCTTTAAGCCCACTGCTCAGTTTGCTGTACGTCTTTCCAGATATGTCCTGAAACATGGAATGCCCGCCAATACCCTTCTCAATGTAAATGTTCCCAATACTAAAGGGGGGGGAATAGATTGTTATAGAATCACACGACAGGGCAGACGGATTCAATCAGGCATGGTGGCAGAAAAAGTTGATCCACGGGGAGATAAGTATTACTGGATAGGTGGTACCTGGAAGAAGTACGAAGACATAGAGAATTGTGACTTCAAAGCCGTTGATGATAATTGCATATCAATTACTCCCCTCCATCTTGATCATACAAATTATTCTCTGTTTCCTGAAATTACCAAGTGGAAGATTTAGTGGACTGTTCTTGTCAGTGACCCTCATACAGTTGTATACCACCCAGTTATGATCAATTCTATCCTGACCATTATCAGCATATTTATTATTGACACCATCTCTTCTACCGGATACCTGGGGATTGTGATCCTGATGGCTATCGAGAGTGCCTGTATTCCGCTTCCGTCAGAGGTGATCATGCCTTTTTCCGGGTATCTGGTGACCATGAAGAGATTTAGCCTCATTGGGACGGGGCTGGCAGGTGCCTTTGGTTGTGTGGTGGGTTCAGTTGCTGCCTACTATGTTGGGATGTACGGCGGAAGGCCTCTGATCGAACGATATGGTAAATATATCCTCATCTCCCATAAGGATTTGGACATTGCCGACCGCTGGTTTTTACGCTATGGCGATGCGGTTATTTTCTTCAGCCGTCTGCTCCCGGTAATCCGCACCTTCATCTCTTTCCCTGCCGGAGTAGCCCGGATGAACATGGTTAAGTTTGTCACCTATACATTTGTAGGCTCGTTCCCCTGGTGTCTGGGGCTGGCATATATCGGAATGATCCTGGGTAAGAACTGGGAAACAATCAAGGTATATTTCCATGAATTCGATTACCTCATTGGTGCCCTGATTCTCTTGGGAATCGGGGTCTTTCTCTGGAAACACTTGAAAAGAGCGGGTTCAGGGGCTGGGGATTAGGGGTTGGTAGATTGAGAATTCAGAATACAGAAGTCAGAATTCAGAAGATTGAATATTCTGACTACTGGCTCCTGACTCCTGAATTCAGAGATACTACTCATGGGTAATAGAAAGCACACTATGCAGATCGGAGTGATTGGGGCTGGTGAATGCTCACCGAAGATAAAGAAACTGGCCGAAGAAGTGGGCAGGGAGATTGCCAAAAGAGGTGCAACCCTAGTGTGTGGCGGACTGGGCGGGGTAATGGAGGCAGCAGCCAAAGGGGCCAAAGAAGCCGGCGGGTTGACAATAGGAATATTGCCTGGTTTTAAAGCAGGTGAGGCCAACCCTTATATTGACGTGGTGGTTGTAACCGGCATGAGCTATGCCCGGAATGTCATTGTAGTCCGTTCCTCTGATGTGCTCATTGCCATTGAAGGAAAATACGGTACCCTCTCAGAAATTGCTTTTGCACTCCAGTTGCACAAACCGATTGTCGGTCTGAACACTTGGAAGGTAAGCGAAGAGATTCTTTCTTTATCAAGCCCCGTTGAGGCTGTAGAGAAGGCAATAGGTCTGGCAAAGGGCAAGATGGGTTAGAAGGCTGCTGAAAAACACCCATCTGCGTCGTTCCCCTCGTCCTTCGTCGTTGCAGAGGTACAAAAGACCGAAGGCCGCTCTTGCGGTAAATTCTATCGTAAGAACGACCAAACGTTTTATTCAGGATTTCGGGCGCCTTGCATCTGGACATTTTTGATCAGCCTTGCAAAAATTGCTTTTTCAGCAACCTGTTAGATGCCTTCTTTATTTATTCCCTGAACCAGCTGGTCTTATATACCCCTTCTCTCACATTACCATAACGTATTTCATCAGGCGTTATCTCAATAATCTGATAATTGAATTGCTTGGGGAGTTCTTTGATGCCCAATAATTTAAGAGTTTCATAAACTCCCATCTTTTTAAGCGCCTCTTCAAATCTTTTCGGATTAGTCTTTTTACTATAAACAAGGGCCTTTCCCCATGCCTGGACTCCCTTTGATCCCCAGAAGTCCTTCTTAGGGTTGTAAGGTTCTGCTATTGAAAAAGATACATTCTTATTTGCCTTGAGGTTGATAAATTTTTTCCCTCCTTCAGAGAGAATAAAAAAGGTGAAGCCGAATAACCTGTATTCTAAAGGGGTAGTTCTCGGGAGGTTATCTTTGCACGTACTCAAATGGAGGACGTTATTCTTCCAGAGAAACTTGAGGAGGACCTTTTCAAACTCCTCAGCGGTCCTGAAATGCCTCAATTTAATCCCGGCTTTTTCCAAAACAGGAAGAATAGAACTGGGTGCCTTTAATTCTTTTATTCTTGACATAATAGGCTCCTTTCGTCTTGTAGAATGTAATGAACTGTATATCACGAAAGCAGTTAAAGAGTTGAGGAGTTAGGGAGTTAAGGAGTTATAACTCTTAAACTCTTCAGCCCTTCAACTCTTAAACTCTTCGATGCCTCCACTCCTTAACTCTCTTCGCAATCTTTTTTACTTCCCTCATAACTTCTTCTTCATCTACGGTGAGTATCTTTCTATCCCTCATGATTACCCTTCCATTGATGATGGTGGTGGTGACATCAGCACCGCTTGCCGCATACACAAGGTGTGAATAGGGATTGTAGAGAGGAACCAGGTGAGGTTTATCAAGGTCTATCATGATGAGATCCGCTTTTTTCCCTTGCTCCAGGCTCCCGATATCATCCCTCCTGAGCACCTTTGCGCCGTTTATGGTGGTGAGTGTTAAAGCGGTTCTCGCATCTAATACGGTCGGATCGTTTGCCATTACCTTGTGGAGCCTTGCAGCCATTCCCATCTCTCGGAAGAGATCGAGATTGTTATTACTGGCACATCCATCAGTACCAAGGCCAACTGTTATACCTCGGGCGAGAAATGTGGGGACTGGTGCTACACCAGAGGCGAGCTTCATATTGCTTTCAGGATTGTGTACCACCTTTACCGTTCTTCTTTGAAGCAGTTCTATTTCCCCGTCATCCACCCAGACCACATGGCTGGCGATCAATCTTTCATCGAGAATCCCCAGGTTTTCAAGGTAAGCCAATGGTCTTCTCTCAAACCTCTTGAGCGATTCTCTGACTTCCTCCTGTGTTTCAGACAGGTGGATGAGGAAGGGAATGTTACGATGGTTAGTAATTGCCTTTGCCTTTTTAAGTGTATTGGAAGAGCAGGTGTAAATAGAGTGGCAGAAGAGGGTAGGGGTGATAAGCTCATCTCCCAGCCATTCTTCAATGAACCTTTGAGCGCTCTGGATATTATCAACCGGGTTCTTGACATCAGGAGTTGGCACATCAAGGACACCTTCGCCCATGATCCCCCTCATTCCCACATCTTTTGCTGCCTGTGCAGCTTCCGATTCAAAGAAGTAACCGTCACAGAAGGTGGTTGTACCTGACCTCACCATTTCAATGCAGGAGAGGAGCGTTCCGAAATAGACCATCTCCTTAGTCACAAAATTTGCTTCAGCAGGAAATATGTATTTGTTAAGCCATTCGTTCAGGGTGAGATCGTCAGCCAGTCCCCTGAAACAGCTCATCGCTCCATGGGTATGGCAGTTGATCAGGCCGGGGAGGATCAAGGAGTTTTTTGCATCAATAACTTCTTTGGCATCAAAGGAATTTATTTCAGGGTCGTCTTTGTTGCCAACCTGGATAACCCGATTTCCTTGAATGGCGATTCTTCCCTCCTCAATAACCTTATACTCAGGGTTCATGGTGAGGATGGTGCCGCCTGTAATCAATAGGTCGCAGGTCTGCATAATTTTCCGGTTGTTGTGAATCTCTGGTCTCTTTAAGCATTGTAGGGGCGAGGTTACCTCGCCCCTACTTCAGGTCGTCAGGGATAGGTTCTTTCCAGCTCTCAAGAACACCTTTAGGTGAGAAATGGATTTCTCCACTGCCTTGCAATCCGTAGAGCCAGTCCTCACCGAGCATGGTATAGGTCTCTATCTTATTTGGTTCTCCCATGAGTTCCCGCACCTGTATTTTCGTCATGCCCTTCTGGAGGCCGGTACGCCAGTTGCTGATATTCTTCCAGTTCCCTTTCCGCATTATGTTTGCAGCCTGGGGTGTATGAGATAATAGTTGATCGATCATCTTTTGTAGTTCATCTACCTTTTGCTCGAGGCGGGTAATGTTAGACTCTACAGTGGAGACACGCTCCTCCAGGGATTTATCCTGTGCACCGGAAACGGGTGTGACGAGTAGTGAGGAGAGACACAGAAAGGCAGCAATGAGAAAATATTTCTGATAATGATTTTTCGTCATGCGGATTCTCCTCTTAAAGCTTTTCAACGTAAGAAATCTTTTGGTTGACGAAATGTGGTTTCAGTCTCTTATGAAGCCATACGGTAATCCTGCCTACAGCACTGTCGGAAAGATTACTCTGATAAGAACGTTATTTAATTGTCAGGTATAAGTCAATGGGAATTGTTATGAAAAATGTTTCTTGAGGAACTGACGTGCCTTCCGCATAGAGGATCGAAAAGGGCGCTGGGCTTATTTTCCTGCTAACCTTCTGAGCTTATTGAAATGAGGGTTGCAATTTTTTAATATTTTGTGTAGATTTTCTGAGAGTGAAGAACAAAGATTAAAGATCTGAGAGCGATACGGCGAGGGGTAATATTATAAAAACAAAATCCAAAACAAAACAACAACCTCTCCTTGAGATGGAAAAGCTTCGGACGAGGCTTGATGCCACGGAGCGGCGCTTACAGGAGGGGAACGAGCTATTGCAGGCTCAGATCGCCGAGCAGAGGAGAGCAGAGGAAACCTTTGAGAAAGCTCAAAAATACACTGAGAGCATCGTGGAAACAATACGTGAACCTCTTATAGTGCTTACCCCCGACCTGAGGGTTCTCTCGGCCAACCGTAGTTTTTATGAATCATTCAAGGTAACGCCGAACGAAACGGTAGGCAATCTTATCTATGACCTCGGAAACCGGCAATGGGATATTCCCAGGCTTCGGACGTTGCTTGAAGATATTCTTCCAAAAAATAACAAGTTCGATGACTATGAAGTTGAACATGTATTTTCAAACATCGGGCACAAAATCATGTTGCTCAATGCCCGCCGCATCACTCAAAAGGAAATCGGTTCTCAGACGATCCTCCTGGCCATCGAGGACATCACCAAGCGCCGGGAGATAGAAGATGGGCTGGAAAAGGCCCGCAAAGAGCTGGCCGCGACTAAAATATCCGAAGACGCCGCCCGCGAATATTCAGAGAGCATCATTAAC
>JAPLJA010000303.1 GCA_026388815.1 Pseudomonadota bacterium | reverse complement strand
TACTATTTCCTGACCAAGAGGGAAGGCATGGGATTAGGAGACGTAAAACTTCTTGCCATGATTGGTGCCTTCCTTGGATGGCAAGGCGCCCTCATAGGACTCATCACTGGTGCATTCGTGGGGACGCTCGCCGGTGTCCTTCTCATGGTCAGAGAAAAGAGGAGTTCTCAACATCCCATCCCTTTTGGTCCGTTCCTCTCCATTGGCGCGATCTCCTTCATTTTCTTTGGCAAAGAGATGATCATGGTGTACTTGAGCCTCGGTCGATAGTCATGCCCAGATTCAATCTCGGATTGAGAACAACTATTGTTTTAAATCTCACTCTTATCGCTCTCATCACGGTTATTCTCATCGGGTTCGTAGTCTTCACGGCAACAGAAAAGGTGATGACTGAGCAAAGGATGAAAAACGAAGAGATTATGATTGATAGCATAGGGCGGTCTCTTGAGTCATCCCTAACAATCGCATCGGCAATAGAACATGGAGAACCGCATCTCTCACTGCTTCAGAATACTGTTGAAAAATACCAGAGGAACGAAGAGATCCAGGATCTGACTGTAGTAGACCGGGATTTTACCATTATTGCCAGCTTCACCCCCAACGAGATGGGTAAAAAAATATCCGATGTTTCACTTTCCCAGTCCATCCTTTTGGGCAAGAAAGTAACTTCTTCTTTGTCAGGGCGAGGAATCGTCACGGTATTTTCTCCCCTGTATCAAAAGCAGAATATTATTGGGGGATTCAAGGTAAAAATTTCTCTGAGCGATATCGAGCAGAGTCTCTCCCGATCCCGCACCATCGTCATCCTCTATATCCTCTTTTCTGCCGTTCTTATCATCTGCTTCGGGACTTTTCTCCTCTCCCGATATCTGGTAAAACCCATCACCAGGCTCATCCAGTTTGCTGATGGAATATCCGAAGGGGAATTCCATTCTGCTTCCTCGATTGATGAACAAAACGAGATCGGAAAACTCTCCTACTCTTTAAACCGCATGGCAGTAAGGCTCAGTGATGACAAGAAAAGAATTGAAGACTACATATCCTCACTCCAGGAGGCAAACCAGAGACTGAAAGAAGCACAGGCAGAGGTTTTGCGCTCAGAAAAACTTGCCTCTCTGGGAAGATTATCCGCAGGTATTGCCCATGAAATCGGAAACCCCCTGGGAGTAATCCGGGGGTATACCGGCATGCTCATGAAGGGTGGGGAAAACCAGGAAGAGATGCAAGACTATTTCAGACGAATTGAGGTTGAGATAGACCGGATCAACCGGATCATCAATGAACTGCTGGATTACTCTCGAATCTCACCTACAGAATCTTCTCCCGTTGATGTAAATCAGGTGATCAGGGAAGCCCTGTCTCTCACCTCCCTTCAAAAATTTCCCCAGGATATTAAGCTCACCCTCAGGCTGGCTGACCAGATACCTCCCACACTGGCAAACTCCCATCAACTCGTTCAAGTATTGGTAAACTTAATCCTGAACGCCAGGGATGCAATGCCCGGAGGCGGAGAAATCACCATCGCTACTCACGATGCAGGAGATGCCATCACCGTTGAGATAGGTGATACGGGAGTAGGAATCCGGGAAGAAGACTTAGCCAAGATATTTGACCCCTTCTACACAACGAAAGGGCCCGGGCAGGGAACCGGCCTGGGCCTTGCCATTTCTCTCAGGATTATTGAGTCCCTGGGGGGAAAGATCAAGGTAGAAAGCAGTCCGGGGAAAGGTACCACGTTTACCCTCTTATTGCCTGCCTTGAAGGGAGATAGAAATGGAACCTGAAAAGATCCTGGTTATCGATGATGAAGAGAGTATGCGTCACATGCTGGAGATAATGCTGGAGAAGGAAGGATATAAAGCTGTGGCTGTTCAAGGAGGTGAAGAAGGCGTCGAGAGACTGGAGAAAGAGATCTTCGATCTCATACTCTGCGATATCCGGATGCCCGG
>JAPLJA010000216.1 GCA_026388815.1 Pseudomonadota bacterium | reverse complement strand
CCTAACTTAAGCGCTGACCAGGCAAAAGAAGCGAGGCAATCGAGCGTGGCAAGTGCTGAAGCATTCTCCTGTATCTCTGATGCACACTTAAGAATCCTCTGCCTCAAATCCTCAAAAAGCTCCTGCTCAAGTGCCTTTGCTTTATCCTCAGCCCCCAGTATTTTATCCTCATATTCTTTCAATTCAGGGATGGTAAAACGTTCACAATTGACCAGCGTCTGTTTGCGCTGGTAATAATCAGGGACAAGAGGGAGGTTGGGATTGGTAACCTCGATATAGTATCCAAATACCTTGTTGAATCTCACCTTGAGTGACTTAATGCCGGTCTTCTGAGCCTCACTGACCTGGAGGTCACGGATCCATTCCTTTCCGTTGAGCGAGACCGCCAGCAATTCGTCCAGCTCCTTGCAGTAGCCCTTCCTGATAAATCCTCCTTCACTCAGTGCAGGGGGCGGGTTTTGAACGATTGCCTTGTCCAGTTCGGAGACCAGTTCCTCAAGCCCGTTCAACGATTCATTCTGCTGCCCGATGAGAGAAGCGGAAAAGGCAACAAGCAATCCTTTGATCTCAGGGATGATCTTTAGAGAATCCTTCAGGGCGAGGAGATCGCGGGCAGAGGCATAGCCGCAGGTAACCTTTCCAAGGATCTTCTCCACATCACGCACATCTTTGAGAAGCGACCTGAGCCGCACCAGCAACCCTTCGTTTTTGGAAAGCTCCTCTCCCGCATCCTGCCTCTCTCTTATCTTCTCAGGAAGAAGGAGGGGCTGCTTCAGCCAGAGTGTCAGGAGCCGCGTCCCCAGGGAGGTTACAGTCTGGTCAAGGACAGAGAGGAGCGTGGCTTCATTTTTTTCGCCTGAACGGGAGGTTATGATCTCCAGGTTTCTCTGGGTGGCATAATCGAGGACCATATGGTCAGCGAAGGAATACGGGGCTGGCCTCCGCAGGTGCTCCAGAGAAAAATGGAGGTTCTCCTTCAGGTAGTAGATGATTGCTCCGGCAGCAGAGATACCGTGAGGATATGCAGTAAGCCCCAGTCCTTCAAGGGTACTCAATTGAAACTGCCTTTTCAGCCTCTCCTTCGCATCTTCGAGGTCGAAGATCCAGTCCTCATATTCATTGAGCACCACCTTGTTCTCCCCCTGGAAAAGATGCGGCAGCGCAGAGGAGAAACGAAAAGATACAGGGTGAATGATCTCCCTCGGTTCCAGTCTCATTATTTCATTGAGTAAATCCTCTTTCTTCCTGAATTCGGTGAGCCTGAAGAAGCCGGTGCTGAGATCCAGGCAGGAAAGACCGAACACGCCATCCCGCTCACAGGCTGCGCAGATAAAGGTATGGCTTCCTCCAGCATCTGATTGCTCTTCCAGGTTGGTTCCCGGCGTGATAATCCTGATAACCTCTCTTTTGACAATCCCCTTGGCAAATTTTGGATCCTCCACCTGCTCGCAGATGGCAACCTTAAGGCCCTCTTTGATCAAACGGTTGATATAGAGCTGGGCAGAGTGATAGGGGATTCCGCACATGGGTATCCGGTTACCCTTACCACCTTCCCGGGAGGTGAGGGTTATGTTGAGGATCCGGGACGCCTTCTCAGCGTCCTCGTAGAACATCTCATAGAAATCACCCAGGCGGAAAAAGAGGATTGCACCGGGCCACCTTTCCTTGATTGACCGGTACTGACGCACCATCGGGGTCATTTACAACCTTTCTGCCTGTTTCGGATTTCGGATTGTGGCGTTCGGATTTTAATTTCGCACTCCCCAATTGTTTCATTCCGGAATATCATGAGTACCCTCTTTGTTTAACTAAGGGTCACCCTTTGTCCTTATCCCTGCAGCAGCTTTTTAAGCAATCTGCCTTTCAAGTTTTATTTTCTTTTCCTTATCCATTATTTCTTCACTTTGCGACATGAACTCCTCAATCTTTGCCTCTTCTTCATCTCTTCTTCTTGTCGAAGAACCAAAAATCGCTCCAAAGACAAAGGCAATAGAACTCACAACCATTACTATCACGATATCTATAATCATCCTTGCCATATATCCTCCCCCCTTTAATTTTCTTAAATTTTCTTTGTTAAACCGTTTTTTAGTCTCCTTTTGTTATGAGAATAATAAAAACAAGACGGTGCAAGAGGGGTAGCATTTTCTATCCATCAGATAGAATATATAGTATTGACAAGAAGGTATAACACAATATATAGTATGTCAAGAAAAATATTTTAGGTTTGCAATTAACCAGATGACAATGATTTTCCTCATGATTTCAGCCCACATTGTGATAACTTTTTTCTTCCTGCTTTCCCGTTCTCAAGAAAGGCAACAAATTAACTATAGTAGAAATCATAAGGTTCCCCCTCATATGAATGTTAAAAATTAATTTACATATATTTATTATGTGCTATGAATTAATTGATAAGAAGTAAATAAACTTTCTAAGAAAGTAAGTTAATGCATGTATGATAACTTTACAAATAAGGCATGAAAAAGGCTAACTACCTAAATTGATGGAATGCAAAGTTACTGACCTAAGTCTTGGTTTTCCTGGATATGGCAGCATGGTTGCCAGGCGAATACAATATCTCCAGTGGGTTGTATTACGCATGGCGGAAGCAATACCCATTAGTGAGGTGTTGTTATGATCACCGTTCACGCCGTCCCAAAGCTTAGGGGTACCAGATTTTTCATATGCTCGGTTCCTCGCCTTGTATTTCTTGTTACTTTTGCCATTGTTCTTTTTCTCTCCACCCATCCTGCTTATTCAGCGAAGTTAACACTCGCATGGGATTCAAGTACTGAACCAGATCTCGCTGGTTATAAGATCCATTATGGTTATGCGAGCAGAGATTATGTATTTCATGTAAATGTTGGGAACCAGACACAGTATACGACCCCACCGCTCGAAGACTGTAAATCCTATTTTTTTGCTGCAACTACGTATAATACTTCTGGGGTTGAAAGTGATTACTCAGAAGAGGTAACCTATACTACATTGGGCACCTATTCTCTCTCACCTACCAGTCAATCTTTTAATACATCTGGAGGGCAAGGTAGTGTAAGTGTGACTACCCAGAGCAATTGCAGTTGGAGTGTAACAAATAACTATCCCTGGATAACAATTATTTCAGGAGGTAGTGGCATAGGAAGTAGACAAGTAAACTATTCCGTTTCAGCCAACACAAGCACAAGTTCAAGAACGGCCACTCTTACTATTGCAGGACGTGCATTCACCATTACCCAACAAGGGACAGCCACCTATTTCATCACAGCCACGGCAGGAACGGGCGGCTCCATATCACCTTCAGGCCCCGTAGTTGTTAACCGCGGGGCGAGCCAGAACTTTACCATTACAGCCAATACAGACTACGTGATAGCTGATGTGAAGGTGGATGGGGTATCTGTAGGGGCAATAAGCTCTTATACCTTCAGCAATGTGACTGCTAATCATTCTATCGCGGCAAGCTTCAGTGCGTCTCCGCCTCCCCCACCGCCGCCACCTCCGCCGCCGCCTCCTCCTCCTCCAGTTACTAATTATAACCTTACCATTACGAATATGGGGACAGGCAGTGGTAGTGTTACAACCAACCCATCAGGCTCTACCTTTTCTGCAGGCACCGTGGTGACCTTGACCGCCACACCAGATGCAAACTCAACCTTTGAGGGCTGGTCTGGCGGAGTCACAGGGAACTCCTCCACCTGCACTGTAACCATGAATGCAGATACACCTGTAACTGCCACCTTCGCGCTCAAGACCTATACCATCACAGCCACGGAAGGAACGGGTGGCTCCATCTCCCCATCAGGATCCGTGGCAGTCAATTACGGCGCAAGCAAATCATTCACCATCACCCCGAATACTGGTTACCTTATAGCCGACGTGAAGGCGGATGGGGTATCTGTAGGGGCAGTGAGCTCTTACACCTTCAGCAATGTGACTGCCAACCATACCATTGCAGCAAGCTTCAGTGCTACGACCTATACCATTTCTATTACCAAGGCAGGCACAGGCAGTGGAATAGTAACGAACAATCCTTCCGGGACAACCTTCAGTGCAGGTACCGTGGTGACCCTCACTGCCACGCCAGATGCAAACTCAACCTTTAGTGGGTGGTCTGGAGGGGCAACCGGCACATCACCCACATCTACCATAACCATGAACACAAATATCTCTGTTACAGCAACGTTCACGCTCAAGACCTATGCCATAACGGCAACAGCAGGGACGGGTGGCTCCATCTCCCCCTCAGGATCAGTAGCAGTCTCAGATGGAGCAAACCAGGCATTCACCATTACCCCGAATACTGGTTACCTTATAACCGATGTAAAAGTTGATGGTGCATCTGTAGGGGCAGTAAGCTCTTACACCTTCAGCAATGTAACTGCCAACCATACCATTACAGCAAGCTTTGCCGTAAATCCCACCTATACCCTTTCGATTACCAAGACAGGCACGGGCAG
>JAPLJA010000100.1 GCA_026388815.1 Pseudomonadota bacterium | reverse complement strand
AGTCTTCCTCCCCTTTCCAAATTCTGTAAAGCCCCAATAACCGGCATCCACACCGGCGTGGTATCAATGGCGCTGTGGAGTTTTTCCGGTGACTCCTCTTCAATCTCTCCGGTCCAGAAAGCCCCGAGCTCTTTCGCAAAGGTTCTCTCCGTCTCCGACCGTGCAAAAACGAAAATACGGGAGCTGGGATACCGGTGCCGGGCCATCTGGATAACCAGGTGGGCAGAGGCTCCAAAACCGATGAGTCCCAAGTTCTGTCCATTTGCAATCTCTGTTAGCCTCAGAGACCGGTAGCCAACTGCACCGGCACAGAGAAGTGGAGCAGCTTCCGAATCAGAAAAGATCTCAGGAATGGGATAGGCAAAATTTTCCTGAACCAGGTGGTACTGTGCATATCCTCCATTGGCGTCCCTGCCGGTCGCCTCAAACTGTTCACACAAGTTTTCATTCCCCTCAAGGCAGAATAAACATTTCCCACAGGCAGAGTGAATCCAGGCAACCCCTACCCTGTCTCCCATACTGAATCTCTTTGCTCTGCTGCCGGTTTCCACCACCCTCCCAACAATCTGGTGTCCCAGGATAATCGGAAATTGCGATGGCTGTGTCCTCCCCTCAATTTCATCCAGTTCGGTATGACAGACCCCACAGGCTGAAACCCTCACTACAATTTCATTCTCTGATGGATCAGGGTCAGGCAGGTCCACCAGTGAGAGAGGGGTCTGGGTCTCCTTAAGATTACATATGCTATTCAATACCATTGCCTTCATTTCTTAACAACCTTTAGAAAAACTCGCCCGCGGTCAGGCGGATACAAGATTCAGGGCGAACACATAGGTTCGCAGGCCCTGAGCTGTGCTTCTTCTCCGTCGTCTGTCTCAATTCTGGTAATAACCCCGTCTCTGACATGCACCTTCAGCACGCACCTGCCGCCGCAGTCGTGAGGGCAACTGAATAGGACTATTTTTTCTTCGTTCATTCATACTTACCGTCTCATTTTATTTCTTGAGCTTTTTCCAGAATTCTCTGGGTGAAACAATCTCCAGCTTTTCGACCTTACCAAGCGCAAACAGTTCCTTGTCACCGGTAACAAGAAGATCTGAGTTGCCGCTCAGTGCGGCTGCCAAAATTATCAAATCATCTTTGTCCTTGATTGTAACATCAGGTAAATTGACAGGCTTTGCGAAAATCGTATCTTGCTGAAGCAGATCGATATACCCAGAAATGAGGAAGGAAGGTACTCTCAATTTATGCTCCAACACTCGCTTCAGTTCTTTGAGGAGGGAATCAGAGATGACCAGTTCGTGGGAGGTGAGAACTTCCCGAAGAACATCAGCACAAAGCCCCCGGGTTGCTACTGCGCTGACCAGAACATTGGTATCCAGAAAAACTTTCACGAGACCCTGGAGAAAACGTCCTCGTCAGTTAAGAATCCGCGGGCTTCGGCAAAAGGCATAATCCTTTTTCGCAGAGCCTCAAACTGGCTTATGCGTAACTGACGCCGCAAAGCCTCACGGGCAATCTCGCTCCGGTTCTTTCCTGACTGCTTGCTGGCTTTGGACAGCAGATTCTCGAGATCTTTATCTAATCGGATGGTGAGAGTTGAAGTTTTCATGTATTACAATGTAATACCTCACTGCTTTTCTTGTCAAGGAAATTGTTCATCTGGTGATGTATTAAATCTTTTGTCGGAAGGGATAATGCAAGAAAGAATCTGGCAGAAAAAAGAAAAAGAAGATGATATAAGAAGAGCCTATGGAGAAGGAACGCAATGCCACGTTATGGGTATCTGTCTTATACTTTGCCGAGGGATTCCCCTACACGGTGGTCAATCTCATGTCCGTCATCTTCCTGAAAGACCTCGGCGCCAGCAACGAGCTGATCGGAATAACCAGCCTCCTCTATTT
Source organism: Pseudomonadota bacterium (assembly GCA_026388815.1). Taxonomy (GTDB): domain Bacteria; phylum Desulfobacterota; class WTBG01; order JAPLJA01; family JAPLJA01; genus JAPLJA01. The sequence goes on along the minus strand of JAPLJA010000100.1, from coordinate 1,325 downwards.
ACCCTGGGTGCTGAAAGGGTTATGGGGACCGGTGGTTGACCTGCATTCCACCAAGCGCCGCTGGATCCTCTCCGCCGAAGTGGTCTGCACCGTCCTCTTCATCCTCCTTGCCCTGGGCGTGCTCACAGCGCAGGTCCTCACCATCTCAATTGCCCTGTTCGCAGTCATCGCTTTTGTCTCCGCCACCCATGATATCGCTATTGACGGCTTCTACCTCGATGCCCTTGACAAAGACCGGCAGGCACTCTACGTAGGCGTACGATCAGCTGCCTATAAAATTGCCTGGCTTGTGGGCAGCGGAGGGTTAGTCTTTCTCGCCGGTTATTGTGCCGCTCGTTCCACGAGCACAACCGGATGGGCAATAGCATTTGGCTCTGGCGGTATCATATTTCTTTTGATCTACCTCTTCCAAGTGTGGTATCTGCCGTATCCAACACCTTTTGCCCACGGAGAAAAGGAAGTCACTCCTAAACACAACTTTCTCGATGCCTTTAAAACGTATTTCACTCAGGGGAGAATGGGCTGGATTCTCACCTATATCCTCATCTTCCGGCTCGGCGATGCGTTCATGCTCAAAATGGCTCCTCCGTTCCTCATGGACACGATTGAAAAAGGAGGCCTCGCCATATCAACTGCCGAGATAGGAATTCTCTACGGCACGGTTGGCGTCATCTTCCTTCTTGCTGGCGGCATCATCGGCGGCTTCATCATTGCAAAGCAGGGCTTGAAGAGATGGATGTGGCCCTTTGCGTTCCTCCAGAACGGCGCCATCATCCTCTACTGGCTCCTGGCAGCGAACAAACCATCTCTCGCCTGGGTGTATGCTGTAAACTCATTTGAACAATTTTCTTACGGGCTCGGGGTATCAGCCTATAGTGTATTCCTCATGCGCACGGTCCTCCCCGAATACAGGGCATCTCACTATGCCATCACGACGGCTTTCATGGCGGCTGGCGTTATGGTTCCCGGGATTTTCAGCGGTTATCTCCAGGCATGGATGGGCTACGAGAAGTTCTTCCTGATGAGTTTCCTCGTGGCACTTCCAGGGCTTGCAACCATCGCCTTTCTGCCATTGGAAGAGAAAGGATAAAGGGGCGAAGGAACAAGAAATACAGGGTCGAAGGGGCGGATGGTCGTAGGGGCGGAGGAATTAGGGGACGGAGGAGCGAAGGATGGAAGAGGGGTTTAGAAGTTTAAAGGTCTGGCAGAAATCTTACAATTTTGCACTGGAAATTTATAGGGTGACAAGAGTATTTCCACAAGCAGAACTTTATGGATTAACTAACCAGATGAGAAGAGCGGCACTTTCAATATCTGCAAACATA
>JAPLJA010000096.1 GCA_026388815.1 Pseudomonadota bacterium | reverse complement strand
AATTGTCCAGACAGTCAGGACATATCTCAATGAGGCAGGATTCCTTGAGATCGAAACTCCATTTTTAACCAAGAGCACCCCTGAAGGGGCACGGGATTATTTAGTACCGAGCAGGGTAAATCCCGGCTGTTTCTATGCCCTCCCCCAGTCACCTCAACTCTTCAAGCAGCTCCTCATGGTCTCTGGTTATGACCGCTATTACCAGATTGCCCGGTGCTTTCGTGATGAAGACTTAAGGGCTGACCGCCAGCCTGAGTTTACCCAGATTGATCTTGAGTGCTCCTTTATTGGCGAGGAGGACATCTATTCCATCATCGAGGGAATGCTCAAGGCGATTTTTCAAGAAGCAGTTAATATCCCAATCACTACTCCATTCCCCCGCATACCATATGATGAAGCATTAAATCGGTATGGATCAGATAAGCCAGATACAAGGTTTGGTCTGGAGCTGAAGGATTTGACTTCAGGACTCACTGCCTCAGAGTTTAAGGTCTTGAAAGAAAGCTTGGGCAAAGGGGGAACAGTAAGAGGACTGAAGCTCAAGGCAGACTTTTCCCGCAAGGAAATTGACGATCTCACCGAACTCACGAAATCCTGCGGCGCAAAAGGGTTAATCTCCATGAAGGTAAGCAGAGGGACGCTCCAGTCACCGATCGTGAAATTCTTAAACGAGGCGGAACAGGAATTCATCAAGAAGACCATGGAGGCAGAAGAAGGAGATACCTTCTTCATGGTAACTGATCCTGCCGCTCAGATAGTCTATACTGCTCTCAGCAGGCTTCGGCTCCATCTGGGTGAGAAGTTCAACCTGATCCCAAAGGATCAATTCAATTTCTGCTGGATTACTGATTTCCCGCTCCTTGAATGGAATCCAGAGGAGAAGCGATACCAGGCAATGCACCACCCCTTCACCTCACCAAAAGAAGAAGACATTTCCAAGCTGGAAACTGACCCGGGGAAGGTAAAGGCACGGGCTTACGATATTGTTCTCAACGGGAGTGAGATCGGAGGAGGGAGCATCCGAATCCACCGCAAGGACATCCAGGCTGTAATGTTTAAGGTGCTCAACATCGGTGAAGAGGAGGCACAGATGAAGTTCGGTTTCCTCCTTGAAGCCTTAGAGTATGGTGCCCCACCCCATGGGGGAATTGCCCTGGGGCTTGACCGTATTATCATGATCCTCGCAGGGGCTGATTCCATCCGCGATGTTATCGCCTTCCCCAAGACCCAGAAGGCAACCTGCCTCCTGAGTAACGCCCCTTCTCCGGTGGATGAAAAGCAGTTGAAAGAATTATTCCTTAAGGTGACGGTAAAAATATAGTGGGATAAAGGGGCGAGGCGGTGCCTCGCACAAAGAATTATCGTAAGAACGACCAAACGTTTTATGTAGGGGCGCCGCTTGCTGCGCCCGAAGAAGGATTACCCGCCTTCGGCGGGCCTTCGGTCTTATGGAGGACACCATGAGCAGAAAGAAATTGACCATTGTCGGTGCTGGAAATGTTGGAGCCACTGCAGCCCACTGGGCAGCAGAGAGAGAACTGGGTGATATCGTCCTGGTTGATGTTGTTGAAGGCATGCCGCAGGGCAAGGCACTGGACCTGATGGAGGCACGGCCGATTGAAGGGTTTGATGTAGAGATTGTCGGTACTAACGGTTATGGAGAAACGAAAGATTCAGATGTGGTAATTATTACATCCGGACTCGCCAGAAAACCCGGAATGAGCCGGGAAGACCTTCTTCAGAAGAACAAGGAGATTGTGGAGTCAGTAACCAAAGAGGCGGCCAAAAACTCACCCAGCTCCATCATCATCGTGGTGAGCAATCCCTTAGACACCATGGCGTACCTTGCCAAGAAGGTAAGTAATTTCCCCAGAAACCGGGTGATGGGTATGGCTGGAATACTCGATACCGCCCGCTTCCGAACATTCATTGCCATGGAACTGAACGTATCAGTAGAAGATGTCCAGGCACTTGTGCTGGGCGGGCATGGCGACGACATGGTACCTCTGACCCGTTACGCCACAGTCGGCGGTATCCCTCTCGCCAAGCTCTTGCCCCAGGACAAGATTGACAAAATCGTTGAGAGGACAAGAAAGGCAGGCGGCGAGATCGTCGCCCTTCTCAAAACTGGAAGCGCTTATTACTCACCGTCTCTTGCGGCAGTGCAGATGGCTGAGGCAATACTCAAGGATAAGAAAAAAGTGGTGCCGGTTGCGGCCTATCTTGAGGGAGAGTATGGTCTGAACGATATCTACTTTGGCGTGCCGGTAATCCTCGGTGCCAACGGCGTTGAGAAGATCATCGAGGTTGACCTGATACCTGAAGAAAAAGAGGCAGTCAGGAAATCAGCGGGGGCGGTAAAAAAGAGTATCGAGGAACTGAAGCTGTAAAGCAGGATTCAAGTGGTCAAGGATGGTTGATATAAAAACGGCTGTCGTACCAAAAGAGTTATTGCAGGATCTGCGTCACTTGATCATTGAGTGTCGCCAGGATGTGGCGCGCACGGTCAATTCCTCCCTGGTTATGCTGTATTGGCGGGTCGGCCAGCGGATCCAGAAAGATATCTTAAAAGAAAAACGTGCAGGGTATGGTGAAGAGATTGTTAAGACACTATCGGCACAATTAGTGGATGAATTTGGAAACGGTTTTTCACGGCCCAATTTGTTCCGGATGATCCGTTTTCCCGAGATTTTCCCAGAAGAGAAGATTGTCTCGACACTGTCGAGACAATTAGGCTGGAGCCACTTTGTTGAAATACTATCGTTGAAAGAAGACCTGCAGCGTGATTTTTATGCTGAGATGTGCCGGATGGAAGGATGGAGTGTATTGCGGAGAGTCCATTATTTCCCTAAAATGACAAAACCTTGTGCGCTATTTACGAGGAACCTTACGGAGCCCCACGCACAAGGCTTTACTTGTCAAAAAGAATATAACCAATTGCTTAGTATAATGTCAAACTTTTAATAGCACTTGAGGGAATAACCATGCCACGAAACAAAAAACCCGACCAAAAACCCATTGAGCAGTACGATCACAAAGGCAAGAAGCGGGTGAATAATCCGCCGGTAGGTCTGGTGACGCCTGAGACTGATAAGGAAACAGGTAAAAAGACCTATGCTTACGACCCTCACCTTGACCCCCAGCTTCAGTGGGCGGGGAAGAAAGAACACATTTCCTTTGAAGTGCCAACCGTATCCCTCCACGTCCACGAACGCATAGACCCCCGCACCATCATGGAGGCAGTGCCTGCGCCGATGGTGAAATCGTTGGATGATGTAGGGGCAGACCTGCGTGTCTGCCCTCCTCCATTGGGCGAACATCCGGCGGCGGCGGATTCTCCCCCCCAACCGGATCAATCCATTGCCCGTTCCGGCGAGACGCTGCGCCAGTCCGAGTGGCGTGATGAACTGTTCAGAACAGGTATCCGCGGCAAGGGCGGCCAGAAGATAGAATTCTCCCGCGTAGAACCTCTTCCCGGCACCCGCTATCTCCATGTGGATGGAGAAACCAAAGGTGATAAACCTCAGCGAGTGGTTGTCTCCTTTGGTCCTGAACATGCCCCGCTGGAACAGCGGCAGGTGGCATTGGCGATCGAGGAAGCCCAGAACCTTGTTCCAAAACCAAAGATTATTGTCTTTGCTGCTTTTCAGTTTGACCCGGAGGCAGCAAAGGATATTGATAAGACAGACTGGCCGGGTGTTACGCTCCTAAAGGCACAAATGAACGCAGACCTTTTGACTGATGACTTAAAGAAGAAGCGCACCAGCAACGAGAGTTTCTGGCTCATCGGCCAGCCTGATATACGACTTCACGTCATCGCGAGGAATCCGCCTAAGGCGGCTGACGAAGCAATCTCAAAGAAAAAGAAGGGGATTGCTTCTCCGCCTGCGGCGGATCGCAATGACACCTCTGTACAATATCAGGTGGAAGTTCTTGGCTTTGACTATTATAATACGAGGACCGGCACAATTGAATCCGGCGGCACGGACAAGATCGCTCTGTGGATGCTGGATACTGACTACGATGGCTGTAGCCTCTTTCCAAAACAGGTTTTCTTTCCCATGGCAGGTGAAAAAGAAGGGTGGGCAAAATTGGCAAAGAACCTCAAGGCAGAGATTGACGAAGAACTCATCGAGGCATACAGAGGAACCGTCTCTCTCCCCTTTGAGCCGGGAAAGAACAAAAGGATTGCAATAAAGATCGTGGACGATAGGGGTATCGAGAGCCTGAAGATCATGGAGGTGGTATGATGAAAAAAGTTAACATTGATCTACCCGAGGAAAAGATCAAAGTTTTCTGTAAGAAATGGAAAATACGAGAATTTGCCCTGTTCGGTTCTGTCCTCAGCGATGATTTTGGTCCCGACAGCGATATAGATGTGCTTGTAACTTTTGAGCCGGATGCTCTTCATACATTATTTGATCAAGTCCACATGGAGGATGAACTGAAACAGATTTTCGGAAGAGATGTAGACTTAATCAGTCGTCGGGGCATTGAGTCCAGCCGGAATTACCTACGCCGCAATGCTATTCTCAGTTCAGCAGAGACTGTTTATGCAGCATGACAAAGAGTATCTCCTTGATATCTTAGAAGCTGCAAAGCTTGCCCTTTTTTATATTGGTGAAAGAACAAAAGATAATTTTCTTAATGACTTTCAATGTCAGGATGCTGTCATCCGGCGTCTTGAAATCATAGGCGAGGCTGCCCGGAGGATTTCAGAAGAAACGCGAAAATCTTTTCCGGAATTACCATGGTGTGATATGGTTCGTATGCGTAATGTTATGATTCATGACTATGATGATGTTGACTTGGTAATTGTTTGGGAAACAGTCAAAAACGATCTGCCTCAACTTATTGATTCCCTAAAAAAGATACTGCAACCAAATGGCGACAAATGAAATCAACCATAGACCAGCTCATCATCAATTCCCCTTATGAAGAACCAAAACACTACTGGAGTTATGACCGGGAAACCAGACTGTTTGATAAGAAAGAGGGAAGGCGTCCGGCAGGCTATGTCATTGCGTCCGAGAGTTCCAAAGCCTTTGATGATCCTGGTATCTTTGTCGAGATACCCATTGTAAATAAGATCAGGCCCCGCATAAAGGTGTGGCGTGAGGCAGGGTACCTTGGGGTTACCGGTATCACCAAAAGGCTCCTGGAGCACTGGTATAACCCTGAAACACGGGGAGACCGCCGTTTCTTTTTCTGTCAGTTGGAGGCAATTGAAACCCTTATATGGCTCATTGAAGCCCCTGATTCAGAAAAAGTAGGAATCGTTATTCCATCGGATGGGGGACTGTTTAAACGCATCTGTTCCAAGATGGCCACAGGCTCGGGTAAAACCATCGTCATGGCCATGCTCATTGCCTGGCAGGTTCTAAACAAGATTACCTATCCCCAGGATAATCGATTTTCTAAATATATCTTCATTGTTGCACCTGGACTTACCGTAAAGAGTCGCCTTCAGGTTCTCCAACCATCGACTGCTGGCAACTACTATGATGAGTTCAATATCATCCCTCCTGGTCTCATGGAAAAACTCCGTCAGGGAAAGATTCGTATCCTCAACTGGCATGTACTCCACTGGGAGACCGAAGAAAAGCTCGCCAAGAAAAGGAGTGTTGACAAACGGGGCGCCAAGAGCGATGAGGCTTACGCCCGCGAGGTTCTGGGTGATATGGCCAATGCCAGCAACATTGTGGTTATCAACGATGAAGCCCACCATGCCTGGCGAGTGCCAGCGGAATCGAAGATAAAGGGGATAAAAAAAGAGGATATCGAAGAAGCAACGGTATGGGTAAGTGGACTTGACCGGATTCATGCCACCCGGAATATCCTCGCCTGCTACGACTTTTCTGCAACCCCCTTTGCCCCGTCAGGCAAGAAAAGTTCAGAAGAGGCATTGTTTGAGTGGATAGTCAGTGATTTCGGGTTGAATGATGCTATAGAATCCGGGCTGGTCAAAACCCCACGGGTAGTTATTCGTGATGATGGCAAACTGACCAAGGATTATAAATCTCGTCTTTACCACATCTATGATGATCCTGAGGTTAAGGATGATATCAATCGCAAGGCAGAGGAGCATGAACCTCTCCCTGATTTAGTTATCAATGCTTATTACCTCCTCGGGAAGGACTGGCTGGAGACAAAAGGGACGTGGGGAAAATCCGGTTTTACAACCCCACCGGTAATGATCTCCGTTGCCAACCGGACAGAGACTGCGGCACGGATAAAGTATGCCATTGACCATAAAAAGGTCCGTATCGATGAACTCTGCATTCCAGAACAGACACTTCACATTGATTCCAAGGTACTGGAAATGGCGGAGTCACAGGAAGAAGCGGTCTCACTTGAAGATACGGCTGAAATAATTGAGGATGAGGAACAGCCTGAGGAACCCGAAAGAAAGCTCTCAAAAAAGGAGCTTGCCGAACTCCTTCGTCAGAAGGTTGATACCGTTGGGCAGGTTGGAAAACCTGGGGAACAGATTCAAAAGGTCATCTCTGTGGGGATGCTCTCTGAGGGTTGGGATGCAAAAACAGTTACTCACATTATGGGACTCCGCGCCTTTTCCAGTCAGTTGTTGTGTGAGCAGGTAGTTGGCAGAGGGCTCAGGAGGACATCCTATGAAGTTAATCCAGCAACAGGATTATTTGACGCTGAGTATGTGAATATCTTCGGTGTGCCTTTTACGTTTCTGCCACATGAAACACAGGACGGACCACCTCCCCCGCCACCATCTCCCAAAACCCGGATTGAGCCGGTCATTGAGAAACAGAAATACGAGATAACCTGGCCAAACGTTATCCGGATTGAGCATACGTACAGGCCTGTGCTGAAACTCGATATAGAGAGAGTTAAACCACTGGAATTGAACGCCTATGAAACGGTAACACTGGCTGAGCTTGCCCCGATCATTGAGGGCAAGCCGGATGTAACCAAGATCTCTGAGATTGATCTGAAAGGGCTGGCACAGAAATTCAGGCAGCAAAAGATCATTTTTGAAACAGCAAGAGATATTTACGACCAGATGCAGCCGACCTGGAAGGGAAGCAAAGAGTATTTACTTGCTCAGCTTATTAGACTCGTGGAAATGTTCATTGTATCTGATAAAATTCAGATCACTCCGCAGGTTTATTTTCAGGATGATGTTAAGCGGCGTATTCTCATCACCCTCAACATGAACAAGGTGGTGCAGCATATCTGGGAAGCCATCCGTTTTGAGAACACGGAATCTCTTGAGCCAATATTCGACAGTGATAAGCCGATCCGTTCTACCGGCGATATGCGTACCTGGTACACAGGGAAGCCCTGCGAATACACCCGCGGATCGCATATCAACTGCTGTGTTTTTGACAGCACCTGGGAGGCGAGCGAGGCCTTTGAGCTCGACCGCAATCCCAATGTTGAAACCTGGGTGAAGAATGACCACCTTGGTTTTGAAATACTCTATATCTTTGAGGGAGTGGTTCGAAAATTCTGGCCCGACTTCATTATCAAACTTAAGACAGGTGATTACCTCATCCTTGAAACAAAAGGACAGGATACTCAGCAGGATAAAACAAAGCGGGAGTGCGGTATCAATAAATCCTGCTGATGTTCCAGGGATTCTCGAAAAAGCCATGTCTTTGAAATCGTAGTTTAGAAACTATGTACATCTTCGTAGCTGTTTCTGCCAGATAAACTTTCTATTCCCCCACCACTTTATCTGCCTGTTTCAACAGATCATCCGGTATGGTGATACCGTAATCCCGGGCAGCGCGTTTATTAATGATCAGGTTTGATTTGCTGACCAGTGAAAAAGGAATCTGTGCAGGGTTTTCTCCCTTAAGAATCCGGAGTGCCAGTGAAACAGCATCCTTGCCTGCCTGCACGTAGTCACGCGAAACAACAGCAATGGCTCCCTGAGCTATCTGTTTATCAGTAAACCCGAAAAGGGGGATGCGTTTTTTCTGAGCCACCTGGGCGATGGCAGGAAATGCTGCATCGGTGAGGTTGCAGATAATCTGACAGAGGGCATCAATCTTTTGCCCTGCAAGTGATTGGGCTGCATTACTCACGTCCGCCGTGGAATTGACCGGAACCGCAACCAGCTTTAAATTGTACTTCTTGGTAAACCTGTCAAAATGGTCTTTATTAACTACAGAATTGATCTCTCCCGGCGCAAATAAAGTACCGATTGTTCTGGTATTCGGGAGTATTCTGGGTAGAATTTTTACCAGGCCTTCATAGTCGCCCAGCGTTGAAATACCGGTAACATTCGGCAGATGTTCTGTAAAGGATTTTCCAGCTCCCCCAGCAACAGGGTCTGCCACGGTTGTAAAAACTATGGGTATGTTTTTTATCTTGTTCAATGCTGCCTGGAGGGTAGGTGTTGAAGAGACGATGATGACAC
>JAPLJA010000301.1 GCA_026388815.1 Pseudomonadota bacterium | reverse complement strand
ACACGGTATACGCCCTTGATCTCTTGGGATTTGGTCTTTCAGATAAACCCCCTGATGGCAATTACGACCTCAGATCCCAGGGGAACCTTGTCCTTGATTTCATGGACGCCCTCCACGTGCCTTCCGCGATTCTTGTAGGTCATTCTATGGGGGGGGTAGTTGTCGCCTATGCTGCCGTGGAAGCGCCAGAAAAAGTGAGAGCGCTCGTGTTGGTTGATGCCGGATTTTACAGCGGGGGTGCCCCTGCCTTTTTAAAATATATATTCTTTCCTCTGGACAGGCTCATGGCGAAACAGTTCTACACAAAGAAGATGCGGACACAGAGCTTCTCCCGTTCCTACTACAACAAATCATTGATAACCGATAAGGTCATAGAAGCGTACTTGCTTCCCACCACCACCCCCCATGCAGTAGATGCGCTGGCAAGGATGATGAAGGAGGTTGGACCACGGAAGTATGAAGGTATCAGTGAGCATATTTCGGAGCCCACGCTGATTGTCTGGGGGGAACAGGACATTCCCATTCCTTTCCGTGATGGAGAACGGTTGAACAGGGAAATCAAGGGATCAAAACTGATGATAGTAAAAGAGTGTGGTCACATGTCGCCGGAAGAAAAACCAGAAGAGCTGGCAAAGGCAATAAAAGACTTCGTGGGGAAAATTCCTGCCCTTTAAGTTCCGCCTTTTTATTTATTAATTAAGCTTCTACTCCCTGAAAGAAATATTGTATCTGTTCCTTGACGTCATCAATTAAAAGGGTATGCCTGTCAAAGGTAAGCCAGCGGATGGCTGAGAAAAAGAAGATGCTCTCCATAATCTTGGCAATCTTTTCCGGGTTCATATTTTTTTTAATCTCCCCGCTCTCCTGCCCTTGTCTGATAATCTCCACCACATTTTGCAGGATTTTCCCGGAAACCTCTTTCTTTTCCTTTTTGTAGACCCTTAACCTCAAGGACTCTAATAGTACCCATTTCACCAGCGGTTCATTCGTAACGACCATCTTTGCCAGGATAGAAAAGAGACAGTGTAACTTCTGCTGAGTAGTTTTAGCCTCTTTTATTACCCCGGGTATCTGGTCTTTTACCTCTTCGAGGTGCCTTCTCATGAAATAGAGGAGGATGGACTCTTTGTTGGGGAAGTAGTTAAAGAACGTTCCCTTGGCAATCTCAGTCTTATGGGTTATATCCTCTATGGTAACGTTATCAAACCCTTTCTGAAGGAACAGCGCCATTGCTGATTCATAAATCGCTTCCCGCAATTCTCTTTTTTTGCTTTCTCTACGGGAAACTCTTTTTCTTTTATTTTTGGCAAAAGGCGGCGATGTCTTGGGCATGTTCTAAAAAATGACTGCGGTCATAAAATACCGAGAAAGTATTGTCAAGGTAAAATACCTTGATGTCAATAATTTTTTCTATTGACAAGACATTTAAAGCGAGATACGAATACAAAACACATGCAAAATTATACATGGGCAAGCAAGAAAAAACCTTTAGGAGAACGGTGCTTTAACATGAAAAAAGACACGTTAAACTCACTATTCCTCAGGGAAAGGTTTGTCAAAAGCCTTTTCCTCCTTTTATTCATCTTTCCCCTCCTCGTAACCCCAGCCTGCATGAAGATGGATCACTCAAAATTCAAGATGCCGAAGATACCATTCATTACCGCGGAGAATATCCATTATACGGTGACCAAGGGTGAGAACGAGGTATGGATCATTGGAGATTTTGGTTCAGTTTACTACAGTTGTAACAACGGCGTTAACTGGGAAAAACAGAATACCGGAACCGAGAAGCATTTCTTCAATGCCTCTTTTCTCGACAATCAGAATGCCTGGGTCTGCGGTCTGCAGGGCATTATCCTCCACACCTCAAACGGAGGCAAGGCCTGGGAGGAACAGAAAAGCAATACCCCCCGTCATCTCTTCTCCATCTGCTTCACTGATGAAAAGAACGGATGGGCAGCCGGAGATATGGGTACAATTATCTGTACCAGGGATGGTGGGGCTACCTGGACCCCCCTGAAGAAAGAGCAGGACGTTGGTTACAACGGGGTCTTCTTTACTGATTCCCTCCATGGATGGGTGGTAGGAGAGTTCGGAACAATCCTCTACACCAGTGACGGAGGCAAGACCTGGAAACCCCAGCTCTGTAAGGATATCGCACCTCCGGAAGATGAAGAGGCAACCATGATCATGCCTATGCCCACCCTCTATTCCATTAATTTCAAAGACAAGAAAAAGGGATTCATTACCGGGATTGAGGGGATCCTGCTGGTCACAGAAGATGGCGGGATGAAGTGGAAGAAGATACCTACCCATACAAAGTTTTCTATCTTCAGGACCACCTTTCAGGGAGAAAAAGGATGGGCTGTAGGTGCTGAGGGGAACTATCTTGTCACCTCTGATGGCGGAAAAACCTGGCAGTATGTGGAAGAAGCAATCAAGATGAAATTCTGGCTCCAGGGTGTTTCTTTCCGGAATGATAAGGACGGATTTGCCGTAGGGGCACGGGGCACGGTTGTCCATACAGAAGATGGGGGCAATACCTGGAAGTTCCTTTCCGGTATCTCCTATGAAATGCCTGAATTTAAGATGCCAGAGTTTTAGCGGAAGGGTAAAGAGATATGGAAAAGTTTGCTGAGTTTTGCATTAAGAGAAAAAATATCGTGATGGGGATCATTCTCCTCATAACCCTTTTCTTTGGCTACTTCGTATCGAAGTTGAAGGTTGCCACCGTCTTTGATGACCTCCTCCCTCAGGGGCACGAATACATCAAGGTCCATAACAAGTTTCGCCATATCTTTGGCGGGGCTAATCACATCACGATCATTGTCCAGGTGAAGCAGGGTGATATCTTCAACAAGACCACCCTCGGAGAGATAAAGTGGATATCGGAAGAGCTCTTCAAGATACCGGGGGTTGACCGCTTCAAGATAGTCTCCATTGGTGTGCCGAAGATGAAGAGGATCATGATGGATGCCCAGGGATTCCGGATTGTCCCGGTCATGAAGACGATCCCCGAAACTCCTGAGGAGATGAAGGCCTTCAAGCTCTC
>JAPLJA010000087.1 GCA_026388815.1 Pseudomonadota bacterium | reverse complement strand
CCGCCGTGCATCCTCCAGCCCCCTCTCAATAAGTTTTGCATCCACGAGTTCACGGATCAGGGGAGTGGTGATTACCGAAATCCTGGAGGCAGCAATCTGTTCCTGAACCTCCTTACTGATCGAATCTGCAGTATCAACATCAACATAGGTTTCTCTTACCAGTGCATCTACAATCTTCTGCCTGTCCCACCCTGAAAAATCCTCACTTGAGGTCCGAACAAAGATTGCAAGGTCGGTAGTCTCATCCTCTCCTTTTACCTTTCTTTTTTTAATCTCTTTTACGGCCCCCATGGATTTGCTCCCCTTTAAAAAAATCTCCTTATTTAGTGGTAAGGTTGAACATATACCACAATATATTGTATGTCAAGCAAAAATATTTAGCTTCTTACCTCTTGATTTTATTGAAGAAATCATACATATTGGTCCTGGTATCTGAAAATAATTTACCCCCATTATCAACAATAAGAATTAAAGAATAAATTATGAATATGTGATTCATTACAGGTTGAATAAAAGTTAGGAATTGTATTTTTAGAGTGAGAATGATAAAAAGACTATAGGTGATCTTATGGCTCCAGAAAGAAGGCAGTACCAACGGATTAATCGAGTCATAGAAGTTAATTTTAAAGATACAGAGTCGTTCGCTAAAGCGTACATGACAAATGTGGGAAGTGGGGGTCTTTTTATCAAAGCAGAAGAAACACCAGAGTTGAACCAAGATATAACAGTACGGTTCACTCTCCCTGACAATAAAGAGCCCATTACTGCTGGGGGGAAAGTAGTATGGGTAAGCCCTAAAACTTTGAAAAGCCTGTCCTATCCATCCGGCATGGGAGTAAAATTTGTCCACATGAGCTATGAAGATAAACAAAGGTTAGATGAGTTTGTGGCTAAAATCCTTTCTTGAGTATACCTGAAGGGATAATGCTGGCCCATGGCATTCATTCTCGTTTTTGCGTTCTTACTCGGAAGCGCTATAGGGAGTTTCCTCAATGTATGTATCTATCGCCTTCCTTTAAACATATCCATAATACTCCCTCCTTCCCATTGCCCCACCTGTAAAAGGCCTATTCCTTTTTATGATAATATCCCCATCCTCAGCTATATCCTGCTCAGAGGGAAATGCCGGAGTTGTAACGCTCCTATCTCTTTTCAATATCCTTTCGTCGAATTCTTAACCGGCCTCGTTGCATTAGCACTTACTCTCCGATTCGGGTTAAGTCTAACCACTATCATCTACTTCATCTTCATATCAGCCCTTCTGGTCATCACCTTTATTGACCTCAAATATCAAATTATCCCCGACGTAATCTCCCTTCCTGGTATCGGCATAGGACTCCTCGCTTCTCTCGTTCTTCCCTCTATAAGTTTCTTGGATTCACTGCTGGGCATCCTTGTTGGAGGAGGAAGTCTGCTCATTATATCATACACCTACTATTTCCTGACCAAGAGGGAAGGCATGGGATTAGGAGACGTAAAACTTCTTGCCATGATTGGTGCCTTCCTTGGATGGCAAGGCGCCCTCATAGGACTCATCACTGGTGCATTCGTGGGGACGCTCGCCGGTGTCCTT
>JAPLJA010000256.1 GCA_026388815.1 Pseudomonadota bacterium | reverse complement strand
AGTCAGTGCTAAAAATTTATCTTTAGATGACACCGATGACCTTTCTCTGGGCTTGAATTTGATTTACCACAGCCTCTCTTACTTTGCAATTGAGATCTCTGAAAAATTCGAGAACAGGGTTCCGAGTGCGAATTGAAGATTGTTTCGTTAAATAAGACCGAAGGCCGGTCCATAAGAGCGAAGCCCGCTCTTGCGGTAAGGTTTCTCCCCGAAGATGGACCAAACGTCTTTTTGCAGTGAAGCGAGATGCAGAATTGTCGAAAAAATGTTGTTGAGCAACGAGGAACTCTGTTTTTCAGAGACCTACAATTGAAAATGGGACAGAAAAAGTATTGACTGCCAAGCAATCAGATTGATAATAAGAAACTCTGATACCCGCAGAGAAAGAAAAAGTTATGAAAGAGAAATCCTAATGCCTAACCATATCCTTTCTCTTAGCAGTGGAGTGCTTCGTCTGATTTTTCTGTTTCTGGTTCTTGCCCTGGTCTGCCTCTGGGGGTGGTCATCCATGATCAGGATGCCGGGCAAATCATATACTGGCTCTCTTCCTCCCCTCTTGCCAAAGGAAGCAGAGCTTTCTCAAATGCTTCGGGAAGATGTAGAAATGCTCGCCGGTCAGATTGGCCCTCGAAACCTCTACTGCTCCCAGGCACTCTCCCAGGCAGCAGACTTCATTGAAACCCGGCTTAAGGAATCTGGCTACACCGTTATGCGGGAGACCTTCGCTTGTGAAGGGAAACCATGCCGCAATCTCATCGTGGAAGTAAGGGGTACTCATCTGCCAGGTGAAATCATTCTCATCGGGGCACACTATGATTCAGCAGGTGACAGCCCCGGCGCCAACGATAATGCAACCGGCGTAGCTGCGCTCTTAGCCCTCGCACACACCTTTTCAAAAGAAAAACCTGCCTGTACCCTCCGTTTTGTAGCATTTACCAATGAGGAGCCGCCCTTCTACAAAAGTGAGTCTATGGGAAGCCGGGTTCATGCAAAGGGATGCCGCAAGCGGAAGGAAAAGGTTGTTGCCATGGTCAGTCTTGAAACAATCGGGTACTATTCAGATGTTAAGGGAAGCCAGCTTTACCCTCCTCCCCTGAGTCCATTCTATCCTTCAACCGGCAACTTCATTGCCTTCGTGGGAAATCTCTCTTCCCGAAAGCTCTTGAGACAGGTCATTACTTCATTCCGCAGGAATGCACTGTTTCCCTCAGAAGGGGCTGCCCTTCCTTCCTGGATTCCCGGCGTAGATTGGTCTGACCACTGGTCGTTCTGGAAAGAAGACTACCCCGCCGTGATGATTACCGACACTGCACCTTTCCGCTATCCAGAATATCACTCACCATATGACAGGCCGGATAACATTGACTACGAGCGTCTTGCTCGGGTGGTAGTTGGAATCGAAAAAGTTATCCGGGAACTGACTGCAAAATAGAGATAGGGTGATGCTGACGAGAAGACATTTCCTCCGAAGGCTCCTGGGATTGCCCATCCTCCCTTTTTCCCCCATTGGATGGCTATCGAAAGACCTTTACCCCACCGAGGGGTTACTCGAAGATGCGATCCTGTTCGGGGATGTAAAAGGAACTTTGGTCAAGGTTTCAAAAGGAAGTTGATGATTGATAAAAAAGGGTTAATAACTCCTCATTAACCCCTATCCTGTCTGGTGGAGCTGAACGGGATCGAACCGTCGACCTCTTGACTGCCAGTCAAGCACTCTCCCAACTGAGCTACAGCCCCACGTATGAAGTCAAATCCAAAATCCCAATATCGAAATCCGAAATAGACTCAGAATTCAAATATCAAGATTCAGAACGCGATATATATAAAATTTTTATCATGAGACACCCTCAGGCGTCAACCCCTATTTTGCAAAGCGCCTCTGCCTGATTACTTCGGAGAGAATGACTGCGCAGGCGACCGAGGTGTTGAAGGAAGATATCTTGCCGAGAAGCGGTATGGAGAGGAGGTGGTCACACTCCTTCTTCACCAGGGGCCTGATCCCCTCATCTTCTCCTCCAATCACGAGGACAAGGTCGAGATCAAACTGGAAGGAATAGATAGTCTGTCCGGCTTCTGCTGAGGCTCCAACAATCCATGCGCCTTCCTTTTTAAGCTCTTTGAGCGTGCTTACGAGGTTGGTGATGCGGGCGATCAGGGTATGTTCCACCGCACCGGCTGATGCCTTGGCTACAACACGCGTTACGGAGGCAGAGCGGTCTTTGGGAAGGATCACCCCGTGGATGCCTAAAAGATGAGCGCTCCGGATGATCGCCCCGAGGTTGTGGGGGTCCTGAACGCTGTCGAGTGCGAGGACAAAAAGCCTCTCGCCGGAAGATTTCCATCGCTTAAGGATGTCCTCGAGAGAGGCGTATGGATAGGGGGAAGTGATCGCTACTACACCCTGGTGATCCATGCTGCGGGCGATACTGGTGATCTCTTCTTTTTTCATAAACGTTATGGAGATTCGGGATGGCCGGGCAAGCGCTGTTATCTGCCGGATCCCCTTTGATTCCCTGTCTTCTACCATGAGGATCTCCTGAAAGGCACGGGGGCGCACCTTAAGAGCCTCAACGACCGGGTTTATGCCGCAGAGGATCTCTTTACCCTTGAAGCGGTCTATAGTTCCCTGAGTTCCTCGATTAATTTTTTTGCAGCCTCCACAGGGTCTTTTGCCTGGGTAATGGGGCGGCCGATGACAATGTAGTCAGCACCAGCCTCGAATGCAGCGCGTGGGGTGGCAATCCTCTTCTGGTCATGGGCAGAGGCGAAGGCAGGCCGAATCCCCGGCGCAATGACCAGAAAGCTCTTCCCGCAGTTCTCCTTGATCAGTGCAGCCTCCTGGGCTGAGGCAATCACACCGTCTGCACCTCCCTCCTGCGCAAGTTGAGCAAGCCGGATGATTGAGTCTTTTAGGGGCAGGTCAATTCCGACCTCCCTGATCTGCTCCTGGTTCAGGCTGGTTAAAACGGTGACTGCCAGGACCAGAGGTTTTGTTACCCCGAACTTCTCCGCCGCCATCTTCGTTTGTTCCGCAGCCCTCTTAATCATCTCTTTCCCCCCCAGGGCATGGATAGTGAAGAGCTTGACCCGGTGGCGTGTTGCCTCCTCGCAGGCCCTGGCAACGGTCTCCGGGATGTCGTGAAACTTGAGGTCTAAGAACACCTCACCTCCCAGTCCTTTCACCATCTCAAGAGCCTGAATCCCGTAGTGGGTGAAGAGCTGATAGCCCACCTTGAAAATCCTGAAAGAGGGAGCAAGATGCGATACAAGGTCTCGTGCCTGATCGATGGTATCAACATCCAGGGCAAGAATGACCCGTGAAGAGAGATTAGCAGATCCCATTTCTCCTCCGGCACCGCTCGGCGATTACGATTGACTTTAATTTCTTAACTGCCTCCTCAAAGGAATCATTCACGACCGTATACTGGTAGAACCCAGCATCCTCCATCTCCTGTTCTGCCAGCTTGAGGCGGGAGGTGATCGTCTCAGAGGAATCAGTTCCCCGGCTGACTAACCTTTTCTTCAGTTCCTGCAAAGAGGGAGGCAGGACAAAGATGGAGATGCCCTCAGGATAGAGTTCGAGAATTTTTCGGGCACCACGGCTGTCAATATCAAAGAGGATATCAACCTGATCCTTCATGAGCTTCTCAATGAATGTCTTTGATGTCCCATACCGGTTTCCATAGATCTCGGTCCATTCCACAAAAAGCCCCTGGTCCAGCATCTGCTGGAATTTCTCTGGTGATACAAAGAAGTAATCTCTTCCATCCATTTCTCCGGAACGGGGCTTACGGGTAGTATAGGAAACTGAAGACGTGAGGTTAGAAAGATTCCTGATTACTTCCTTGCAGAGAGAGGTTTTTCCGGTACCGGAAGGGGCAGAGATAATGAAGAAGAGGCTTTTCATGGAGGGTTATTCCTTCTTAGCCTCTTCTTTTCCCTCCATGCGCTGGGCTATCGTCTCTGCCTGAATGGCGGAGAGGACGATATGGTTGCTGTCGGTCACAACGATCGAACGTGTCTTCCTCCCCTGCGTGGCATCGATCAGCCGCTTGTCTTCCTGAGCCAGGTCTTTTAACCGCTTAATCGGGGCTGAATTGGTAGTGACGATAGCCACCACCCGCGAGGAAACCACCACGTTGCCGAATCCGACATTCAATAATTTTGACTGCATCTATCTTCCTTTCATTCGATGTTCTGTATCTGTTCCCGTATCTTCTCCAGTTCGTTTTTGATCTCAACGGTGAGAAGAGTGATTTCCGCATCCTGAACTTTCGCACCCATGGTGTTGACTTCACGGTTAATCTCCTGGAGAAGAAAATCGATCTTTCTTCCTGCCGGCTCATCCAGCGCAAGCCATCCCTTCAGTTGGCTCACATGGCTTTTCACCCGGGTCACTTCTTCGGTAATATCCATCCTCTCTACGATAAAGGCAACCTCCTGAGCCACTCTCGTTTCATCAACCCCGACATCTGACAGGAGGTCCTGCACCCGTTTCTTGAGAAGGGCGTGGTAATTGGTACGGAAAGCGGAGGCCTTACTCTCAATCGTGCCGAGGAAAGCACGTATCTGCTCAAGCCGTGATTCCACGTCTTTGAGGAGTGCCAGTCCCTCCTTCTGCCTCATCTGCTCAAGGGCATTGAGGGCAGAATTAAGGAATGGCTCCAAGATTTCCCAGGTGAGTTCAGTTTCCTCTTCGGGTTCAACTGAGAGAAAGATCTCCCGGAAGTGGAGGAGCAGGTCAGTGGTAATCTCCCCTTTTAATCTTAACTTGTATTTGAGATCAGTAAGAAGACTATATACTTTTTCTGCCAGGGAAAGGTCCAGTTTTACCTCCGAAGTCTCCCGTGCCTCATCCTTCACCTGGATGAGCAGGTCAATCCTGCCCCGTTGAATACGCGAGAACAGGTATTTTCTTATCTCACTTTCGAGGGGGACAATTGACCTGGGCACCTTCATTCCCAGATCACGGTAACGATGGTTAGTGGTCTTGATCTCGACCGTGATCTTTCTCCCTGAAGGAAGCTGGTATTCACTTTTCCCGTATCCGGTCATGCTTATGAACATGGAATGGGTACCCTTTCTGGTGTTACTGTCCCTCAAGTTGAGCTGACTTTTTTACCTGCTGAACATACCGTTCCCTCACCTTGTGAAAGAGGTTCACGATCTCCGGTGAGCGATAATCGGGATAGGTCCAGCTCAGAGGCTGAAAACTGCCGTTCTGATAGATCAGGGTGAGGTCAATATATACGCCGTCCCCCGCATAGACACGGTGGACATAATTTTTGTGCGTCGCAAGCACAACCTGATGGAGGGTTACATATCCGGGATCGATATTTACCCTTCTTCCCGATGGACCGAGAAACCTTTCCTCAATCCGGTCTGTTATCCCCTTGACAGATGTGATCCTGTCCGGTGCAGCGATCTCATCAAAGAATACCAGCCTCCGGAATAAACCTCTGCCCATCTCCTCTTCGTAATAGGTTGTATAATCAAAAGGCAGCTTTTCGCTCATCAGGTCAATCTTCCCCAGGTATTCAACCAGTGATCGTGAAGCCTCGCAGATCAGTTCGTCCTCTGAAGAGATAAGGCTTGCGAAAAATTTGACCGGGTCCGGAGGACGGGGGAAACTCATGACTTGGGGAAAATTTTGTTCTTGATGGCATTCTCAAGTTCTTCCCGATTCGCGGTAGCGGTACCGAGCTTGCTGATCACGATACCGGCGGCATAATTCGCGATAACCGCCGCCTCAAGAGGGCTTGCTCCCACTGCCAAGGCAAGGGAAAAGGCACTGATCACGGTGTCCCCTGCACCGGTTACATCATAGACCTCCCGTGCCACCGTGGGGATGTGGGTTATTCTTCCTCCCTGTTCAAACAGGGTCATCCCTTCCTCCCCCCGGGTGATCAGCGCCATCTTACAGTTGAGGGTGTCGAGAATCGCCCTCCCAACCCTCATCAGACCCTCTTCCCCTTCGATCTCCATGCCGATACCAATACTTGCCTCATTCTGATTGGGCGTGATCACGGTAATACCCTGATAGAGAGAGAAATGTTTCGGCTTGGGGTCGACACAGATAATCTTGCCACTCTCCTGCAGGAGAGGCAATATCTCTTTCAGCAGCTCCTGAGAAACCATTCCCTTTTGATAATCGGATATTATTACTGCATCCAGCTCTTTCAGGTGTTCCTTCATAAAGGAAAGAATCCTGCCGAGACTGGTGCTCTCCGTTGTCGCCCGACTCTCCCGGTCAAACCTTACCACCTGCTGGTTATGAGCAATAACCCTGGTCTTTACCGTGGTGACACGGTCTCTTTCAACAATCACCCCTTCTGTATTGATCCCCATCTGCCTGAGCTGGTGGATGAGCTTTCTTCCCATTTCATCATTGCCGATGACCCCGCAGACGAGTGTTTTACTCCCCAGGTCATGGACATTATTCAAGACATTGCCTGCACCGCCCAGCCGCAAGCTCTCAGAAGAGACATTCACCACCGGCACCGGTGCTTCGGGAGAAATCCTCTCCACTTTCCCCCAGATGAACTCATCCATGATCAGGTCACCTATCACCAGGATTTTTGCCTGGGGGAACTTCCGTACGTATGCTAAAAGAGAATCAACGGGCAGGTTTAACGGCATCGCTTAAGCAAAGGAATCGTCATATCCGGCAGGCGCATGTTTGAGCCTCTCCAAGTCTGCATCAACCATCATGGTGACAAGCTCTTCAAAGGTGACCGTAGGCTTCCAGCCGAGCACCTTTCTGGCTTTGGTGGAATCACCGAGGAGGAGGTCCACCTCAGCGGGTCGTACCAGCTTGGGATCAACGACAACGAAATCTTTATAGTCAAGGCAGAGGTGGCCAAAGGCAATCTCCAGGAGCTCTCTCACGCTGTGGGTTTCACCGGTGGCAATTACGAAGTCCTCAGGCTTATCCTGCTGGAGCATACGCCACATGGCTTCAACATAATCCCTGGCATAACCCCAGTCCCGTTTCGCATCAAGGTTTCCCATACGAAGCTCTTTCTCAAGCCCCAGCTTGATCCGTGCTGCCGCATAGGTCACCTTGCGTGAGACAAATTCCTTGCCCCGGCGGGGAGATTCGTGATTGAAGAGGATACCGGAACAGCAGAAGAGGTTGTAGCTCTCCCGGTAGTTTACCGTAATCCAGTGCCCGTATACCTTGGGCTATCCCGTAAGGGCTCCGTGGATAGAACGGGGTTTTTTCATTCTGAGGCGTCTCCCTCACCTTGCCGAACATCTCACTGCTGCTCGCCTGGTAAAACCTGATGTCTGGCTTGACCACCCGTATGGCTTCGAGGATGCGCGTGACACCGAGTCCGGTAAACTCACCCGTCAAAACCGGCTGGTTCCAGGAGGTGGGCACAAAGGACTGGGCGGCAAGGTTATAAACCTCATCGGGCCACGACTCTTTTACTGCATTCATGAGGGAGTTCTGGTCAAGGAGATCACCGGGCATTATCTCGATCTTGTCCTGAATATGCCGGATGCGTTCAAAGTTTACGGTGCTACTCCTCCGGATTAAGCCGAAAACCGTATATCCCTTTCCCAGAAGGGAATCAGCAAGGTATGAACCATCCTGCCCGGTTACACCGGTTATCAATGCCCGCTTCATCGTGAGCCTGACTGCTGAAAGTTAATAATTTTCAGAGGTTATTAATATCTGACCCCTGTTTCGTTGTCAATCAAATTCCATCGCCATCTACGTTCATTTTCAGCGGACGGGTGTGTATTCCACACTCGCCACCACACTTGCTGGTGCCAAGCCACCGGCCTGCCCGCTCATCCTCTTCGTTGGTAATTTTAGTGCAGGGGGCACAGCCCAGGGAACGGTATCCCTGAGCATAGAGGGGATTTACCTTTACCTGGTGAAGAGCCAGATACTGCCAGACTTCCCTCTCTTTCCAGATGAGGATGGGGTTCAGCTTAATCAACCCCCGGTCCCGTTCTTCAACCTCCTGGAAATCTGTCCGGGTCCTCCCTTCGGTGCAGCGCAGTCCTGTAACCCAGCATTTCACCTGCATCTCTTCGATCGCCCTCCGGGTAGGTTCCACTTTTAATATCTCGCAGCACCGGTCCGGATCAATTTCATAAAGCTTCTCCGGTATGGGAGCATCACTTCTATAGATTTGCAGTTCTGGATACTGAGCCACAGTTTCTTTCATGAACTGAACGGTCTCTTCTGGCTTGAACCGCGTCGTAACGATAAAACCCCGGATTCCGGGACTCACCCTTTTAGCCAAATCCCAGACACAAACCGAGTCTTTACCAAGGCTGTTTGCCACCACTAAACTGTTACCATACTTCTCATGGACCTCTTTGATAAGGGCAAGCGACCTTTCCACCTTCTCCTGGAAATTGAGTCTTTCCACCAGTTCTGTTATGTCATCTTGATTTTCTAATAGGCTCATTTTTTACTTCTTTCTTATGTCAGGCCCAACTCGCTATCAACCTTCGGCTATGAGTATATTGATTATACCAGAAATTGCCCGGCTTGCCTTATGGTATATCTTTCGCACAACAGGTGTCCGGGGCTTAAAACGACCTTGACAATAGTTGATTATTAAGAATAATTGCTTGTTAGTATCGCTAACAAACAAAAGGAGAAACCTATGAAAAACAAATGGGTAATCGCGCTGTCTGTTTTTTTCTTTGCATCATTCTGTCTAACAGTTCCTGGTTGGGCAAAAGGGCCAGCGAAACAGAAGCAGGCTACCACCTGTACCGGCCCGACAATAACGGTAGGGACTGTTTCTGTCTGTACTGCCGGATCCTCTGTTGAACTGCCAATCACCATCAATGACACCGCAGGACAATCGAGTTGCACGTTCTCTGTGTCATTTGACAACACCAAGCTCCAGTATACTGGCAAGACCTCAGGAACGATGGGGGCGGGTCTGTTGCTGGGTTCAAACTCTGATATAAATGCAGCCGGCATGGTTCAACCCATTGTCACCTTTGAGGATGGTGGCCCCACCTCAGGTACCATCTCCAAATTCAAGTTCACTTTGCTTTCTGCTATTTCCGAAGGTGCAAAGATCGATCTCAATATTAGTGATATCAATTCAAATACCCCCGGCACTTTTTGCGGAGAAAGCGGCGCTGTTCAATGTGGGACATCTGGCCCGCAGACCTGGGATGACGTCATCAATATCTATCAGGATTATACAAATGGGCTTGTCACCTGGGAAGAGGTAATCGCCGCCTATCAGGCATACGCTAATCAGTAGCTAAAAACGCTGGGGGAGCCTTCTCCAAGGAGTTTGACGTTCATCAAAGGACTTCTTGGTTACCCTTAGGTTACTCCTGAATAAAACGTTTGGTCGTTCTTACATAAAACGTTTGGCCCGTCTTCGGGAAAGGTCTTTGATCCATCATATGGGCAAAAAACCTACCCGCAGGGCGGGCCTTCGGTCTTATTTACCGCAAGAGCGGGCTTCGCGTTTATGCAGATGGGCGTTTTTCAGCAGCCTGATAGATCAAGACCTGATATCTCTTTCTCCATTTAGCAGAAAGGGTAGATGATAAAAACCTGCCTTCATCGTGTCGTTTACAGGATGCTGGCCACCGCTCTGGTGTGCGGACTGCTCACAGCGCCTGCGTGTGCGGCTCTGCCGGACACCAGAAGTGAGCGGAAGGTGGATTTCTGGCTGACGGTGCTCCACAACAACGACAGCGAGTCCCAGCTGATAGATGCGGGGACCGGCCTGGAGGATTGCGGCGGAGTGGCCCGTTTTGCGACGCTTGCCCACAAACTCAAGGCACAGGCCCTGGAGGGGTGCAGCAATTGTGGCGTAGCGATGGTTTCTTCCGGCGATAACTTCCTCGCCGGGCCGGAACTCAACGCCAGTTTCCAAAAGGGAGTCCCGTTCTACGATGCGATTGCCATGGACCTGATCGGCTACGATGCAGTCTGCCTCGGCAACCACGAGTTTGATTTCGGCCCGGATACCCTTGCTGATTTTATTGAAGGCTTCCCCCGGACCGTGAAGTTCCTGAGCGCAAATCTTGACTTCAGCCAGGAGCCCCGGCTTCAGGACTTCGTCCGCCGGCATCAGCTGGCAGGGAGCCTTGTGGTAGAAAAGGCGGGTGAAAAGA